>NVSD01000068.1 GCA_002401105.1 Flavobacteriaceae bacterium
CGTATTTTGGCG
This sequence comes from Flavobacteriaceae bacterium, assembly GCA_002401105.1. GTDB lineage: Bacteria > Bacteroidota > Bacteroidia > Flavobacteriales > Flavobacteriaceae. The sequence continues at coordinate 13 of NVSD01000068.1, forward strand.
GAAATAGGCTACCTTTGCGTAGTTAAAAACCAACCATAAATGACCCAACAACTAATCAAAGAAGATAAATTTAGCTATTTAGAAAAAGGCGAAGGGCAACCCATCATAGTTTTACACGGACTWATGGGYGCACTTAGTAACTTTGAAGGTGTGTTAAATCATTTTTCTGAAATAGGCTATAAAGTTCTCATCCCTGAATTACCGATTTTTGAACTTCCTTTGCTAAAAACCAATGTTAAGAACTTAGCAAAATTTGTAAAAGAATTTATCGAATTCAAGGAATTAGAAGATGTAGTTTTACTAGGGAATTCACTTGGAGGGCATGTTGCTTTGTATTTCGCGAATAACCACCCCGAAATGATGAAAGGAATGGTACTTGCCGGAAGCTCTGGGCTTTACGAAAACTCAATGGGAGATTCATATCCTAAAAGAGGAGATTACGAATACATCAAAGAAAAAACATCAAACGTTTTTTACGACCCAAAAGTAGCCACCAAAGAACTTGTCGACGAAGTGTATGACATGGTGAACGATCGTAGAAAAGCGATTAAAATTATAGCACTTGCAAAGAGTGCCATCAGACATAATATGTCTAAAGACTTACCAAATATCGAAGTTAAAACATGTCTAATCTGGGGAAAAAACGACATAGTAACACCTCCAGAAGTTGCCGTTGATTTCGAAAAATTATTACCAAACGCACATCTATATTGGATAGATAAATGCGGACATACTCCAATGATGGAACACGTTGATGAATTTAACGGATTGCTAGAAAATTGGTTTAAAGAACACAATATTTAAGATGAAAATTAAAACAGCTAGCTTTATTATTAGCAATACCGATGTTAACAAATGTCCAAAAAACGATATTCCTGAATATGCATTTATTGGAAGATCTAACGTTGGAAAATCGTCGCTAATTAATATGATTACCGACCATAGTAAATTGGCTAAAACATCTGGTACACCCGGAAAAACACAGCTAATTAATCATTTTATGATTAATGACCAATGGTTTTTAGTGGATTTACCAGGATACGGATACGCTAGAGTTTCTAAGAAATTACGATCAGGATTCCAAGGATTTATTAAGGATTATTTTGAGCAACGCCAACAATTAGCCTGTACTTTTGTACTGGTAGATTGTAGACATGCACCTCAGAAAATTGACTTAGAATTTATGGAGTACTTAGGCGAAAACGGTATTCCTTTTGCAATTGTTTTTACAAAAACAGACAAGATAAAACTTTCTGAATTGAACAAAAATATTGCTTTTTACGAACGTCAAATGACACAAGGAGCTTGGGCAGAAATGCCTAAATGGTTTGTGAGTTCTGCAAGTACGTCCGAAGGAAAAAAGGAAATATTGAATTATATCGACCAAATAAACGTTGATTTAAGCAAATTATAAAAATGGCATCTACTGTAGATACCCTTGAGGTTTTATACGAAGACAATCACTTAGTAATTGTCAATAAAAAAGCAGGTGATATTGTCCAAGGTGATAAAACCGGAGACACGCCACTTAGCGATATTGTAAAACTTTATATTAAAAAAAAATACAACAAACCTGGCGACGTTTTTTTAGGCGTCGCTCATCGTTTGGATCGTCCTACTACCGGGGTTATTATTTTTGCCCGTACTTCTAAAGCGTTAGAACGATTGAATAAAATGCTCCGAGAGCATGAGATAAAAAAGACCTATTGGGCCTTGGTAAAACAATTGCCTCCTTTACAAAAAGACACCTTGGTTCATTTTTTAAAAAAGAATCCAAAAAACAATAAATCTACAGCCCATACTTCCGAAATAAACGAAAGTAAACGCGCAGTACTACATTATAATGTCTTAAAATCACTCAATACCTTTCATTTATTAGAGGTTGACCTAGAGACAGGAAGACATCACCAAATTAGATGTCAACTTTCAAAAATAGGAAGTCCTATCAAAGGAGATTTAAAATATGGTTTTGCAAGAAGTAATAAGGACGCAAGTATTAGCTTACATGCAAGGCATATTCAATTTATACATCCCGTAAAAAAGGAACCTATTTCTGTAACTGCTCCTTGTCCGAATGACGTTGTTTGGAAAGCTTGCGAGAAGAAATAATCTTGTAACGACTTTATCTTCATATTTAACTACTTCTGAAATCATGTCATTGCGAAGCCTTTTTAGGCTGTGGCAATCTAATTGAAACATTACCGACAAGCAGGAACAGATTACCACGTCGTTACTCCTCGTAATGTCTACACATCATGAAACCCTGTCATTGCGAAGCCTTTTTAGGCCGAGGCAATCTAGTTGAAACATTACTGATAAGCAGGAACAAATTACCACGTCGTTCCTCCCCGTAATGACTACACATCATGAAACCCTGTCATTGCGAAGCCTTTTTACGCTGTGAAAATCTAGTTGAAACACTCCGGTAATCAAGAATAGATTACCGCGTCGTTCCTTCTTGTAATGACCAGAATCATAAAAAAAGGAACGAAGATGTAATACTAACTAAAAAAAAGTTTAAAACTTTAAAGCGCCCTCCATTTTCCCTTTAATCTCTTTTAAACACAAGTTACCAATACTCCCTTCATGGGTATGATTCACTGTTTTATCTGGATTAAAATTACCGTCTTGTATTTCTTTACCAACAATTTTATAAGCATCTCTAAAAGGAACTCCTTGTTGTACTAATATATTTACAGCCTCTACACTAAATAAATATGTATACTTATCATCCTCTAGGATTGTCTTGTTAACTTGTACATTTTCTAAGGAATAATGTAACATTTCCAAACAGGATTTAAGGGTAGAAAAATTTGGAATCAAACTCTCTTTTAACAATTGTAAATCCCTGTGATAGCCACTTGGTAAATTATTAGAAATCAATGTCATTTCGTACGGCATGGCCTGTAACTTATTACACTTCCCTCTGATTAATTCAAAAACATCTGGATTTTTTTTGTGTGGCATAATGCTAGACCCCGTAGTTAATTCGTCTGGAAAAGCAATAAAACTAAAATTCTGACTCATATACAAACAGATATCCATACTCATTTTAGACAAGGTTGCCGCCACACTACTAATAGCAAACGAAATAGATTTCTCCAGTTTCCCACGTCCCATTTGAGCGGCTACCGAATTGAATTTTAAGGTCTCGAAACCTAATAATTCAGTAGTCATGGTTCTATTAATCGCAAAAGAACTTCCATAGCCAGCAGCTGAGCCTAAGGGATTTTGATCCGCTACTTTAATCGCTGCATTTATAAAATACATATCATCTATCAAGCTCTCCGCATAGGCAGAAAACCACATCCCAAAAGAAGATGGCATGGCAATTTGCAAGTGCGTATACCCTGGTAACAGCACCTTTTTATATTGTTCCGCTAAGGACATCAACAAGTCGAACAAGGCTTTTACATCGGCTTTAATTTCGATTAGTTTATCCTTAGAATACAACTGAACATCTACTAAAACTTGATCATTTCTAGATCGTGCTGTATGAATTTTCTTACCTGCATCTCCAAGTTTTTCAGTTAATAAATATTCAATTTTTGAATGCACATCTTCAAAGGTGTCTTCTATTGTAAAAGTCCCTTCCTCCACTGTTTTTCCAATATTCTCCAATTCTTGAACTAGCGCCTTACATTCATCTCCCGTCAAAACACCAATACTTGCCAACATTTTTGCATGCGCAATATTTCCTATCACATCGTATTTAGCCAATTCTAAATCTAATTCTCTATCATTACCAACGGTAAAAATATCTATCTTTTTATCTGTTGAAAATCCTTTATCCCAAAGTTTCATTGCTATAATTTTAATGTTATTATTTCGTATGTTATAATATGATTACAAGATCACATCATTCAGTAATTTTATATATATTTCAATCCCTTCCTCTATCTCTTCTAAAAAGATAAACTCATTTGCAGCATGTGACCGTAATGTATCACCTGGCCCCATCTTCACGGATGGACAACTTAAACATGCCTGATCAGACAAAGTAGCAGAACCATAAGTTGTCAATCCCAATTTTACTCCTGCCTTTATAATTGGATGCTCCAGAGGTATCGCCGAAGAATTATGTCGCGTAGAACGCGCCTGAATATCACACACTGTATTTTTTTGAATAATTTCTAGTACTTCCTGATTGTTATAGGCATCCGTAACACGCACGTCCACCACAAAGGAAGTTTCGGCAGGAATCACATTATGTTGGCTCCCTGCATTTATCTGAGTTACGGTCATTTTAACAGCTCCCAATACTTCAGATTTTTTCGAAAATTGATATTCTTTAATCCAGGTAATATCTTCCATGGCTTGATAAATGGAATTGATTCCCAAGCCATGTGCTGCATGTCCTGGCTCACCAATGGACTTCCCATCTAGTACCAATAGTCCTTTTTCTGCCACAGCCATTTGCATTTTTGTAGGCTCCCCAACAATCGCCACTTCAAATATAGGAAGCTCCTTTAAAATACCCCTTAAACTATTTTCTCCAGAAGTTTCTTCCTCTGCAGAAGCAACCAATAACAAGTTATATTTTAAATTTTCCTGTTGATAAAAATGAGCAAATATTGCCATCAAAGACACCAAGCAACCACCGGCATCATTACTTCCTAATCCAAATAACTTTCCGTCTTTTTCAAAAGCATCCAACGGGTCATTTGTATATCCTTTGTTTGGTTTTACGGTATCGTGATGTGAGTTTAACAGTAAGGTAGGCTTGGAGGCATCATAGTATTTATTCACTGCCCAAATGTTATTTTTTATAGACTGAAAAGCAATATCACGGTCAGAAAACCACTGAGAAATCACTAAGGCAGTTCGTTGTTCCTCTCCTGAAAAAGATTGAGTTTTTATCAGTTTTTTCAATAAATCTATCGCCTCCTTTTTTAAGCTCATCATCTTATAATTTTATTTTAGTACACAAACCATCGCTTGTAGTAATCATACTCGAGTTCCCAATTTTTATTAGGGAGACTCCTTTTTGCAATGCATAAAAACAATTTTCTAATTTCGGCAACATCCCATCCGAGATTACTCCTTGCTTCACAAAATTTGCATACGTATTAGTCGTTAATTCTGTAATTACTGAATCTAATTTTTTAATATCGGTTAACACGCCTTTTAACTCAAAACAATACATCAATTCAACATCAAACTCAGCGCTCATTGCAATCGCTATTTCACTCGCAATGGTATCCGCATTGGTATTGAGAATTTGACCTTTTCCATCGTGTGTTAAGGCACAGAAAACAGGAATAAACCCGGCCAAAATTAAGGCAGAAATATTGTTGGAATTCACTTTTTTAACATCTCCAACATACCCATAATCAATGGTTTTAATAGGTCGTTTTTCTGCTTCTATAGTATTTCCATCCGCTCCTGTTAAGCCAATAGCATTMCATTTGTTTTTTTGCAATCCTGCAACTATATTTTTATTTAACAAACCMGCGTAGGTCATTATTGCAATGTCCAAGTTAGGTTTATCCGTAATTCTTCTTCCGTCTACTAGTTTGGGTTTTAAGCCTAGTCTATTCGCGAAAGCGGTCGCTGATTTCCCTCCTCCATGCACTAATATTTTTGCTCCCTCAATGGCTGAAAAATCAACTAAAAGCTGACGTAAATTCTTTTCGTTTTCAATTATATTCCCTCCTATTTTTACGATAGTTAATTTATTCATTTTCTAATANTTTTTTCAAAACAATTTGAGCAGCAAACTCTCTATTTGCAGCTTGTTCTATCACTAGAGAATTTTGACTATCAATTACTTCATCAGCCACCACCACATTTCTACGCACCGGTAAACAATGCATAAATTTACCATTATTACTCGCTTTCATTTTCTCAGCAGTAATCATCCAATTGGGGTCTGTACATTTAATTTGACCATAGTCCTTGTAAGAACTCCAGTTTTTCACATATACAAAATCGGCATTTTCAAACGCCTTTTCTTGATTGTATTCTATGTGAATATCCTTGGTTATTGCTGTATCTAATTCATAACCCTTCGGATGAGTAATCACAAAGTCTGCGTCTTGTAGCTGCATCATATTAATAAATGAATTTGCTACTGCATGTGGTAAAGCCTTAGGATGCGGTGCCCAAGAAAGTACTACTTTAGGCCTATTTCCAGCAATTTTATGCTCTTCCATAGTAATGGCATCGGTTAAACTTTGCAATGGATGTCCCACAGAACTTTCCATATTTAAGATAGGCACAGACGCGTACTTTACAAAACTGTTCAGCACAAGCTCTGCGGCATCCTTTTCCTTATCTTCTAAGCCTGCAAAAGCTCTAATTCCAATAATATCGGCATATTGAGAAACTACTTGAGCAGCCTCTTTTACATGTTCCGATTTCCCTTGATCCATAATAGTACCATCTTCATATTCCAAGGCCCAACCTTCCGAACCAAAATTCATAACAATTACGTCCATCCCCAAATTTTGAGCTGCTTTTTGCGTACTCAATCTAGTACGAAGGCTATTGTTAAAAAACAACAAACAAATAGTTTTATCCAGTCCTAAAGTTCTATATTTTAGCTTGTCCTTTTTCAATTCAAGTGCCTCTAGCACCGTCTGTTGTAAGTTATCTAAATCATTAATACTTGTATAATGTTTCATTTTATAATGTTGTTATTTTTGTAAAAACAGAAGCCTTATCCATTGCTTTGATTAAAAACTGATCTTCTAAACCGTTTACTATCCAAGTTTCTATACCTGCTTCTTGTGCAATTTGAGCTGCTTTAATTTTTGATTGCATCCCTCCGGTTCCTTGACTCGATTGCCCCCTTGCTATTTCTTTTTCAATGGCCAAAATATCGCTCGTTTCCTCCACCGTTTCAGCCTGTCCACTCAGAATAGATTTTTTTGTATACACACCATCTGTATTTGTCCCAATCACTAATAAATCCACTTTTAGCAGTACTGCCGTTAAGGCTGCAAGCTTATCGTTATCTCCGAATTTAATCTCATCTGTAGCCACAGTATCATTCTCATTAATAATAGGGATGTAATTATTAGCCACTAAAATATTAATAGTATTTACAATATTATCTCTAGACTGCTTCTTTTCAAAATCAGAATAAGACAACAAACATTGAGAAGTTAACAAGCCTAACTCCCTGAAATTCTCCTGAAAGATACGCATTAAATGAGGTTGACCAATAGAAGCCAAGGCCTGTTTCACATTGATATCCTCTCCTTTACTTTCCAACTGAACAAATTGTTTAGCCGCTGCAATGGCACCAGAACTCACAATGATAAACTCGTAAGTATCCTCCAATAATTTTATTTGACGCGCAATGTCTTCAATTTTACCTCTAGAAATAAAATCAGACTCTTTTGTGAGTACATTGGTTCCTATTTTTAATAGTATTCTTTTTTTATCTTGTTTGCCCATTTCCGAAAATATACCATTTATTAGTTACTAAATGTTGCAATCCCATTGGCCCTCGATGGTGTAATTTATCCGTACTTATAGCCAGTTCTCCTCCTAAGCCAAACTGCCCTCCATCTGTAAACCGAGTCGACGCATTGTGATAAACTGCTGCCGCATCTACAGCCGTCATAAAATCTTCTGCTTCCTTTTCGTCAGTGGTAATTATAACAGCAGAATGTCCTCCTCCATAGGTGTTTATTTTATCAATAGCCTCTGAGCTATTCGCTACTTGACCGATTACAATTTTATAATCTAAAAACTCTTCGTACCAAACATCTTCATTCTCTATCAAAGTGACCTCTTCTAAAGAGCTCATTTTTTCATCTCCAAATATTGTGACATTAGAAGCTCTCAATTTCGCAACTAAAGCTTTCAAAAACGCCGATTTATTAGGTAAACTTGCATTTACCAATACTTTATCTACCGCGTTACAAGCCGATATTTTGGCAGTTTTTGCATTCATTATTATTTGCAAGGCTATTGCTACATCCGCCTCCGAATCTACATACACAAAATTATTTCCTCTTCCACTTACAATTACAGGACAGTTCGCATTCTTTTTCACAAATGCAATCAATTTTTCGCCTCCTCTGGGGATAATTAAATCAATTTTTTGAGGTGGGTTTTCTAAAAAACCCTGTGTTTCCACTCTTGATAATTTTAAATACTCCACCCATTCCGTGCTTATATTACATTGTGACAAAGCCTTGTGCCATAAATCCACCAATTTCAAATTAGAATTAATCGCTTCCTTTCCTCCTTTTAATACTATTTTATTTCCTGACTTAAAAGCAATTGCCGCAGCTTCCACGGTAACATCTGGACGTGATTCGTAAATAATCAATACCGTTCCGAATGGAGCCGTTTTATTGATGATTTTTAAACCGTTTTCATGCTTAAAATCACATAATTTCTTCCCTAAAGGATCAGTATCGTCCGCTAATTGATGTAGTGATTTCACCATTTCATTCACCTTTTCTGCATCCACTATTAAACGATCATATACCGCCAAATCATCTCCTTTATAATTGGAAATATCCAAGGCATTAGCCTTCAATAATTCCTCTTTATTCTCAGAAACTAATGTCGCCATACATAGTAACACGTTATTTCGTTGACTGGCCGTTAGTATTTTTCTTGTGCTCATACTCGTTTTTTTAAGGCGGTTATAAATACATCTATTTCTTTTGTTGTGATATTTAACGGAGGTAAAATTCTGAGTAATTTTTTATTCATAGCACCTCCCGTAAATATATGCTCTTCGTAAATCAATTTCTTACGTAAATCCCCTACCTCATCGTCAAATTCAAGTCCTATCATCAGTCCTTTTCCTTTGATCTTTTTTACGGCATCAATGGTCTTTGCTTGACGTATAAAATAATCAGAAACATCGTTTACATTTTTAATCAACCCTTCTTCCTCAATAATCTCCAATACTGCTAAACCAGCAGCACATCCGAGATGATTCCCTCCAAAAGTAGTCCCTAACATTCCATAGGACGCTTTGATAGACTCATGGATCAATACGCCCGCAATAGGATATCCATTCCCCATTCCTTTTGCAACCGTAATCATATCTGGTTTTATTTGATGATGCTGAAACGCAAAAAAAGCACCGCTACGTCCATATCCAGATTGGATTTCATCCAAAATCAATAATGCTTCGTATTTCCAGCATAATTTTTCCAAACCTTTAAAAAAGTCCGTAGTTCCTTCGTCTAAGCCTCCAACTCCTTGAATCCCTTCTATAATCACCGAACAGACATCTCCTTTTTCCAATGCTTTTTCTACCAAAAACAAATCGTTTAGAGGTAGAATAGTTACTGGATTAAAGGTGTTTATTGCTGCTTGAATTTTTTTATTATCAGTTACAGAAACACTCGCAGAAGTACGACCGTGAAAAGAATTTTCAAAAGAAATCACCCTACTTTTACCTGTCACAAACGAGGCTACTTTTAAGGCATTCTCATTTGCTTCGGCCCCAGAATTACACAAAAACAAATTGTAATCTTCACAATTGGAAACCTCTCCGAGTTTTTTTGCTAATTGTTGCTGCAATGGATTTTGAACGGCATTAGAATAAAACCCAATAGCATTTAATTGCGCTGTTAGTTTTGCCACATAAGTAGGATGTGAATGCCCTACGGAAATAACTCCATGTCCTCCGTATAAATCCAAATATTGTTGGTTGTCCTTATCCCAAACGGTACTTCCCATAGCTTTTACAGGAGTCACATCATACAATGGGTATACATCAAATAAATTCATATTAAATCTGATTAATTTTATTAAAAGAAGCTACCAATCCTTTGATCAGCGCACTACTCATTCCTTCGTGTTCCATTTCATTTAATCCAGAAATGGTACAACCTCTAGGGGTGGTTACTTTATCTATTTCTTGCTCTGGATGACTTTCTGATTTATACAACAAGCTAGCGGCCCCCAAACAAGTTTGGACCGATAATTCTTGTGCTTCCGCCGCATCAAACCCCAACTGAACAGCCCCTTGTGTGGTCGCACGTATCAAACGCATCCAAAAAGCAATTCCACTGGCACATATCACAGTCGCCGCCTGCATCAATTCTTCCTCAATACACATGGTAGTTCCCAAGGCACCAAAAATAGTTTTGGCAACCTCTACATTTTTCTTTCCTTTTTCATTTGCACTCAAACAGGTCATAGATTGCCCTACAGAAATTGCCGTATTAGGCATGCTCCTAATAATTGCGATATCCTCACCTAAAACAGTAGCTATCTGAGCAATTTTACGTCCCGTAACCACCGAAATTATTGTGTGTTTTTTCGGTTTTAAAAAAGGCTTGATCTCTTCCAAAACTCCTTCTAATTGAGCWGGYTGAACCGCTACAATAATAATGTCYGATTTTTTAACCAACTCCACATTGTYYGASGTYACMGTTACYCTWGGYAATTCTGACCACGAGTTCAAAGATTTTACATTCCTTTTAGATAAGTATAAGGACATAAACCGAATATCATCCTGGCTTAAAATCCCCAACGCAATGGAATAGCCTAAATTCCCAACACCTATGATTCCTATTTTCATTTGTTCTATTTTAAAATGATGATGCTTTCAGTCTGAGCCCTTCTTTCTGATCCCATCCATACATTAAATTCATATTTTGTATTGCCTGCCCACTTGCTCCTTTTAACAGGTTATCTATTACTGTTGTAATAAATAATTGTTTACCATGTTTTTCCACATGAATAAAGCAATTATTGGTATTTACAACCTGCTTTAAATGGAGTTCTTTTTTACTTACATGCGTATACACAGCATCTTTATAAAACTCGGAAAACAATTCGTAGGCTTCTGTTTCTGTTAAATTACTTTCTAAATAAATACTAGCAAAAATTCCTCTTGAAAAATTACCGCGATTTGGGATAAATAAAATATCATCTGTTGTGTTTTTTTGATTTATAGTTGTGTTTTGTAGGTATTGGAGACTCTCCGAAATCTCGTCTAAATGCTGATGATTAAACGCTTTGTACACTGAAAAGTTAGCAGATCTCCAACTAAAATGCGTAGTCCCACCAGGTGAAACACCTGCCCCAGTCGACCCTGTAGTAGCATTTACATGAATTGTTGCATTTAACTTTTGTGCTTTTGCTAGAGGTAACAGCCCTAACTGTATGGCAGTAGCAAAACACCCAGGATTAGCAATGTTTGAAGCATTCTCTATCGCTTCTTGTTGCAATTCTGGCAAGCCATAAACAAATGCTCTTTTCCCCAACTTATTATCCTTTGACAATCTAAAATCATTAGATAAATCAATTATTTTTGTGGTAGATGCAAAGTCATGCTTGTTTAAAAACGTTGTAGAATTCCCATGCCCTAAACACAAGAAAACCACATCCACATTCAGATTAACCGACTCGGTAAAAGAAAGCTCTATTTCCCCAAATAAATCTTGATGAACATCGTAAATTTTATTGCCTGCATTGGATGTGCTATACACAAAATCAATGTTAACATTGTTGTGGTGTACCAACAATCTAATGAGCTCTCCTGCCGTATATCCGGCGCCTCCAATTATTCCTACTTGTATCATAATTACGAATTAACGTTGTGATAAATTTTATTTTGTGTGCTCAATATCTTAATAAACCCTTTGGCGTCATCTGCGGTCCAAGCTTTATTCATTTCTCCATATTCACCAAATTCTGATTTCATTAAATCGTGTTTAGATTCTATTCCATCCACTACRAAATGRTAKGGCATCAASGTTACAAATACTTTTCCCGTCACCGTTTTTTGAGAATCGGTTAAAAACGACTCAATATTTCTCATTACAGGATCTAAATACTGCCCTTCGTGCATTAACATTCCGTACCAGTTTCCTAATTGCTCTTTCCAATATTGTTGCCATTTAGAAAGTACATGTTTTTCCAACATATGATGTGCTTTAATAGTAACCATTGCTGCCGCAGCTTCAAATCCAACTCTCCCTTTAATTCCAATAATAGTATCGCCCACATGCATGTCTCTACCTATAGCATACGCAGAAGCAAGTGCTTCCAGTTTTACAATAGCATCCACAGGACTGAGTAGCTTTCCATTTAAYCCAACCAATTCTCCTTTTTTAAAGTGCAAAGTTATTTTTGTTGGTGCYTCTTTTTTAAGTTGACTTGGATAGGCTTCTGAAGGTAAATTCTGATCAGAAGTTAAGGTTTCTACACCTCCAACACTTGTTCCCCATATCCCTTTATTGATAGAGTATTTAGATTTTTCCCAAGAAGCATCAACTCCATTCTTTTTTAAATAATCTATCTCCTCTTGTCTCGATAATTTTAAATCTCTAAWAGGAGACAATATTTCAATATCTGGCGCCACTGTTTGAAAAATCATATCAAATCTTACTTGATCGTTTCCTGCTCCYGTACTTCCRTGCGCAATATAATCCGCACCAATACTCTTTGCGTAATTTACTACTTCTATCGCTTGAAATACTCTTTCTGCACTTACAGATAATGGATAGGTATTGTTTTTTAATACATTCCCATAAATCATATATTTGACTGCTTTTTGATAAAACTCCTCTAATATATTGATGCTTTTATGAGAGGTAACTCCCATTTTATAAGCCTTTTTTTCAATCACTTCCAATTCTTCTTCTGAAAACCCTCCTGTATTGATTAATACACTGTGTATTTCTAACTTTTTTTCGTTTATTAAATACTTTACACAATACGATGTATCCAATCCTCCACTATATGCTAATACTACTTTTTTCATCTTTTATATTTTTATTGTAGATCTTCATCTACCGNTTTTKWYYTTTTTAWTACCGCTTATTTCTTCTTCTTTTTCAAAAACAAGGCTTGTTTTATCCTCTTTAACCTACTGAGTACTTTAGAATTAAACGGATGCTTTTTTATGTTTTTTTCGTGTTTTGGATTGTACAGCATTCCTGTACACAAACACATTTTTTGTTCTGTTCTTTTTAATACGTCAAAATTCACACAGGTTTTACATCCATCCCAAAAAGCCTGATCCGATGTCAGTTCCGAAAATGTTACAGGCTGATATCCCAACTCGTAATTAATTTTCAATACTGCCAATCCTGTGGTAATTCCAAATATTTTTGCAGTTGGATATTTCTCAATAGAATATTCCAAAATCTTTTTCTTAATCTTTTTAGCCAATCCTCTTTTTCTAAAATCAGGATGTACAATYAATCCAGAATTCACTACAAAYTCCTTATTATYCCAWGTYTCGATATAACAAAACCCTGCAAARTCACCTCCCTCAAGGGCAATAAYCGCATTTCCTAATTTTATTTTTTCAATGATATAATCAGGGGTTCTCTTCGCAATTCCTGTCCCTCTATCCTGGGCAGAAACAGCGATGGTATCACAGATAATASCTGCRAATTTTATATGYGAACTGTTMGYAACTACAATTTCCATTGCGTTNTTNTGTGTTTTCCTWWARSATACAAAGCGATTGAKRAACAATCMWTTTTGATGCTTTTTGGTATTAATTACTGTATGTTTTTTTTGAAGTACGAAAGCGGACTCACCACTTTCTTAAAGATATAGCGCCCTAGGGGCGACGGCGAAAGCGTCGTAAAGTAATAGTTGCAACCACAGAAGCTACACTAACAGAAGTTAGGGTATTTAAAGCTTGAATGTTAAAAAAATGTTGCAAAATAAAAATGGTAATAATGAAAATAAATAGTTAAACTTCCCTACTAAAAATTAGCGCAAGGGACGGCGGCTCTCAAGGCGACAGCGGCGAATGTTTGTAAAACTATATGTATTTGTATTTTTCATCTGTACAATGATACAACAAATAACCGACCCCGCAAGAGAAGCCTTATTTTTTTGCTGATATTTAACAAAAAAAACGTTTTTGTTGTTATTTTGATGTTTTAATTAAACCCAAAAGTTATCTTAAGTTTAGAGAGCTCAGGCTGTACATTTATTTTACACGCTCTATACACCAAAATATCAGTGCAGACACTTCGCTTACATTCTTTAGCACATCATTCTAAAAAACATAAAGAACAGTACTAATAAATAGTATTTCCAGCACAAACATCACATAAAAAAATTAAACTGGCCAGAAATACAAAATCAAAGGAGTTCCAAGTAGCACAATAAGAATTTCCAAAGGCAGTCCCATTCTCCAATAATCTGTAAATTTATAGGCTCCTGGCCCTAATACCAAGGCATTACATTGATGTCCAATAGGGGTCAAAAAAGCACAAGAAGCACCTACGGCTACACTCATCAAAAAAGGATCTATACTCAGCCCCAAGGACACCGCAATCTCAACAGCAATTGGCGCCATAATTAGCGCGGTAGCTGCATTATTGATAACATCAGAAAGGGTCATTGTAATAATCATAATTAAGCCCAGAATAAACCAAACCGGAAAATCTTGAGTTACGGCAAGCAGCACCTCAGCAATTAAGCCTGTAGTTCCCGTTGATTGCAGCGCATTACTCACTGGAATCATAGCTCCCAATAGCACAATAATAGGCCAATCTATTTGCTTGTATAATTCACTAATAGGCAAAATACCGGTAAAAATATACATCAGTATAGCACCTGCAAAAGATACTGTTATGGGCAGTACACCAAACATACTTAAAACAATAGCCGCTCCAAAAATTAATAAAGCCGTACTTACTTTAGAAAAAACGCCCACCTTAACATTCCGCTCTGCTAACGGAATCAACTCAAGAGAACTGATAGTATCATCTAAATGATCGATATTCCCTTGTAACAACAAGACATCTCCWACATGAAAAATAATATTTCCGAGAAGTTTCCGAATGGGTTGACCTCTACGTGCAAGCGCCATTAGAATCACAGTATTGGAAGTTCTCTTACGTAAAAACTCTCTGTTTTGTCCTTCTAACAAAGACTGTTGAGTTACCAAGACTTCTCTAAAAAAAGTACTCTGTTTATCTTTTARCTGATTGATRCGTTCCCKCATTATTTTTGTAAGTCGCAAACCGTACTCATTCATCATCAATCTAAGTTCTACAGGATCTGCCTTCACCAGAAAGCGATCCCCTTTCTTAATTTTATGTTCATTGTTTGGTAAAACAATAGTTTCATCCTCTAATATATGCCCGAAAATGGTCAATCTATCCTTGGTAAAATCTTCTATTTCACTAACACGCATGCTGATAAACTTACATTCTTTCGGAATCCTCACTTCCGTAATATATTCATCAATGGAAAACAGGGTACCCTTTCCAGGCTTTTTTAAGGAGGTTTTGGGAATTAAACGCCAACCAAGTAAAGCAATAAATAACACCCCTACTAATGCAATAATTCCACCAACCGGACTAAAATCCAACATTGCAAAGGGTACTGGATCCAATTGAGAAATATCAATGTTTTGAGTTTTGAAATAGTTAGCAGCTACAGAATTGACATCTGCTAGCGCGCGTGCTTTTAAAGCTATTAATTGGGTTTCTCTAAAAGTAGCAATGATAATATTAGGCGGCGTTCCAATCATAGTAATCATCCCTCCTAAAA
>NVSD01000069.1 GCA_002401105.1 Flavobacteriaceae bacterium
TGGATTGAGTGGATCATTTAAAGGTGCAGGTGTTTTAGCTGCATTTGGTCCAGTAGGAGCCTTCGCTGGTTCTGTTTTCGGATATGCCAGTGGTGTTACATATGGTGCATGGGTTGAGTCAGATCTTCCCGCATTACCTGATACTGTTGATTACATTCCATCATTGTCAGTTCCTAATCCAAATAAATAAGGTTCAATAGTGAAAGATATTATCTCCATAGGTACATTAATTATAATTGTTTATAGTAATAAATGCATCGAAATTTAGATTGCGTGAAATTATTATTATTGAAATTGAGTTTGCTACTTGTCTACGGTTCGATGTTAAAATGTGATGAATTATATTTTAGAATAAGAAAAATTTAAGTGCTATGGAAGAAAATAGAATGAAGTTGCTTAATCATTTTATGTGTTGTATTTTATTGCTAGGATTAATATCCTGTTCTAATGATATTAGTGAAGGGGCCGAAAAGTTTAATGATTCCTTTTTTTATAATGCTGTTGATTTATCGTTATTGCCAAAATTAAGGAAATCTAAAACTGTATTTTATGATCAGGATAAAAAGCTTAAAGATGCTTTGACGTTACTTGCTAAAGCAGGTGTAAATACAATTAGATTAAGGATTTGGGTTTCTCCAGAATCTGAAGACTCTTCTTTTGATGAAGTTAAAAAGTTTTCTAAAGAGCTTAGAAGTAAAGGCTTTAAAATTTGGCTTACCGTGCATTATTCCGATTCTTGGGCGGATCCAGGAAATCAAAAATTACCGAAGGCTTGGGATGCTTTATTGTTTGAAAATCTTTTGTTTAAAGTGAATGTTTATACTAAAAGGATTGTTGCTGAAATTTCTCCGGACATCATTCAAATAGGAAATGAGATTAACAATGGTTTTTTGTTTCCACATGGTGATATTTATAATAATCAAGTACAATTTATAGAATTATTGTCCACAGGAGTTAATGCAGTAAGAGAAGCTTCTGAAACATGTAAAATTATGATTCACGTGGCCGGTTTAAAACAAGCTGATTGGTTTTTTTCTCAGTTAAAAGAGGTAGACTATGATCTGATTGGTATCTCTTATTATCCAAAATGGCATGTGAAAAACTTAGAGGAATTCGAATATAAATTTAATGATTTAAGTGAAAAATTCGAAAAAGATATTTTAATCGCTGAAACTGCATATCCTTTTACGTTGGATTGGAATGATTTGACACATAATGTGATGGGTGGAAATGATGCACTTATATTACCCGATTATCCTGCAACAAAATCAGGACAATTAAAATTTTGTCAAAAAGTTAAATCCATCGTTTTAGAAACAAAAAGAGGTAGGGGATTCTGTTATTGGGGAGCAGAATTAGTTGCTTTTGATGGGCATGAATCGTTAAATGGATCGGCTTGGGAAAACCAAGCRTTATTTGATTTTAATAACACTGTGTTACCTGTTATGGGAGTTTTTAATATGGAATAATTGATGTGAAAAGTTTGTTTTTTTCATGACATTGCAGCTAACTTTCTTCTTTTTACWAAAAAACTATTCTATAAAAAGATAGTTTTTTAGAGATAATAGTCTAAATTTGCATGCAATTAATTTTTATTGATTGCACCATGATTTCAGATACTTCAAAATTTGTAGGAGAAGGATTAACCTACGACGATGTACTATTAATACCTGCTTATTCAGAGGTACTTCCACGCGAAGTTAGTACAATAACTAAATTTTCAAAAAACATTAGCTTAAACATTCCTGTTGCATCAGCAGCTATGGATACAGTTACCGAATCGGCTATGGCAATTGCTATGGCACGTGAAGGAGGTATTGGTGTTTTACATAAAAATATGACCATCGCGCAGCAAGCTGCAGAGGTTAAAAAAGTAAAGCGTTCAGAATCTGGAATGATTTTAGAACCTGTTACCGTACATGCAGAAGAAACGGTGTTGGCAGCAAAAAAATTAATGTCAGAATTTAAAATTGGAGGAATTCCAGTAATTGACGAAAAAGGGATATTGATTGGAATTGTTACGAATCGTGATTTACGTTTTGAAAAAAACAACGGACGTTTGATTTCTGAGGTAATGACCACAAAAAACTTAGTGACCGTATCTGTTGGTACTTCATTAAAACAAGCGGAGATAATTCTACAAAACAATAAAATTGAAAAATTACCTGTAGTTGATAAAAATTTCAAATTGGTAGGTTTAATTACCTTTAGAGATATTATCAAGGTAAGAGAAAACCCAAATGCTAATAAAGATCAATACGGTCGTTTACGTGTTGCTGCTGCTATTGGTGTTACGGCAGACGCTGTGGAAAGAGCAGAAGCTTTGATTAAAACAGGAGTAGATGCCTTAATTATAGATACGGCACATGGGCATACCAAAGGTGTAGTTTCTGTATTAAAAGATATAAAAGMCWWGTYTYYWKMTMCKGATGTAATTGTTGGAAATATTGCTACCGGTGCTGCCGCTAAATTTTTAGTAGAAGCAGGAGCTGATGGTGTAAAAGTAGGAATTGGACCTGGATCTATCTGTACTACACGTATTGTGGCTGGTGTTGGTTATCCTCAATTATCTGCGGTATACGAAGTGGCGGAAGCTATAAAAGGATCTGGAATCCCTGTAATTGCAGATGGTGGGATTCGTTATACAGGAGATATTCCTAAAGCGATTGCTGCTGGAGCGGATAGTGTTATGCTAGGGTCTCTGTTAGCAGGTACTAAAGAATCTCCAGGTGAAACCATTATTTTTGAAGGTAGAAAATTTAAGTCTTACCGTGGGATGGGATCTGTAGAAGCCATGAGACAAGGATCTAAAGATCGTTATTTTCAGGATGTTGAAGATGATATTAAAAAATTAGTTCCAGAAGGAATTGTAGGGCGTGTACCTTATAAAGGAGAATTATACGAAACTATGCATCAGTTTGTGGGTGGTTTAAAAGCAGGAATGGGCTATTGTGGTTCTAAAGATATTGAAACTCAAAAAGGAGCACAGTTTGTGAAAATTACAGCTTCTGGAATCAACGAAAGTCATCCTCATGATGTAACAATTACGAAAGAAGCTCCAAATTATTCTAGATAGTTTGTTAAAGATTTTGAAATTATATAAAAGTCATCCAATTTGGATGACTTTTTTTGTTATAGGTGGTAGTCTGAAAAGCATTTAAGAGAAGATGTGCGAAAAAGACAAATGTTATTATTGGTGTACTGTTTTTTTTAATGACTAATAAAGTTTGCATTGCGTATTTCTAAAAATCAAATGTTGCCATAATAGGGTAGTGATCAGAAAGGGTTTCAGGGACTTTACTATTAAATATATGGGCATTTGTACAGTCACTGCTTAAAAGAGGACTGACGAATATATAATCTATACGTTCTTTGTTATTTTGAATACTTTCAAGAGTATTATTATAGCGACCTATAAGAGCTGGTGTAGGAAATGTATATCTATTTGAAGCGTGTATATATTGTTGACATACATCTATACTTGGTAATGCCATAAATTTTGAAATAACTGCATAATCAAATTTTCCCTCTCTAAGGTTTTTATTTTGTTGGATTGATTTGTTAGCGCTATACTTTAATAATAAAGAATTGTTTTTTTCTAACAGATTGTTGTCAAATGGAGAGTGAGCATTAAAATCACCCAAAATGATGTATTTTTTATTTGTTGAATTTTTAATTTTTTCAACAATTAACTCGGCTTCTTTCATTCTGAAATTGACTTCAGAGGGAGATAAGTGAATTACATAAAAATCGATTCCATGCGTTTGAACATGTAACATTCCATGCCATAAACTATCTAAGACTTTTTCTCGAAGTTCAATGGGCTTATTAGAGGTTAGTCCAACAGGGTAACCACTTGTTTTTAATAGTATAGAATATGGATGCCCCCATTTTGCTGCGTGAGCTTTTAATTTTTCTTCCGTATAACCACAAAGTTCTTGCAGCGCTACTACATCAGGATTTTTTCTCCCTATCCAATTAATCAGTTTTTGTTGGCGTACATTATCTTTACCCCAGTCAAAACCATTCCAAATATTATAACTCATTACTTTGAGTCTTTTTGTTGGTTGGTAACTACAGAGGCTTAAACTGAATAGCACTAAGAGGATTAGGTTAAAAAATCGCATGATATTTGTTTTTTAAATTCAAGAACACTTTCAGTTCCAAGATAATTGTAATTTACTTATCTATAAACAAYTTCACTTCCTCAAAATCCGTATCATAATCAAACCAAGTTATATTGGGGTCTTTTTTAAACCAAGTAATTTGTCGTTTTGCAAAACGTCTGGTATTTTTCTTAATTTCTTCGATGGCAAACTCCAACGTAATTTCTCCGTCAAAATGTAGAAACAGCTCGCGGTATCCAACAGTTTGTAGCGCGTTCAAGGATTTATTTTTGTAAAGACTACGTGCTTCTTCAATAAGTCCATTGCTGATCATTATATCCACACGTTGGTTAATACGGTCGTACATTAATTGTCGTTCGCTGCGTAGTCCAATTTGTACACTCTTAAAATTTCTAGGTGCTTTGGGCTTGTTTTTAAAAGAGCTATACGTTTGTCCGGAACCGATACAAACTTCCAATGCACGAATTAATCTATGCGGGTTGTCCACTGCAATTGTTTTATAAGATTCAGGATCCAAATCTTGTAATTGTAATTGAAGATTCTCAATTCCTTTATCTTCTAAAGTCGAATTAAGTTGAGTTCTTATTTCAGGGGCWACATCAGGAAAATAATCCAATCCATTTAATACTGCATTYACATACAATCCACTWCCTCCAACCATWACAATGTGTTGGTTRGAACGGTGTARTTCCTCAATTTTTAGCAAGGCATCTCTTTCAAAWGCCCCGACGCTATAATCGTCAAAAATAGAACGGTTTTGTATAAAGTGATGTTGGGCTGCAGCGAGTTCGTCTATTTCAGGAACTGCCGTTCCAATGCGCATTTCTTTGTAGAACTGACGCGAATCACAGGAAATGATATCGCAGTTTAAATGTTGTGCTATTTGTATGCTTAAGGCCGTTTTTCCGATGGCTGTAGGGCCAACAACGGTATATAATTGTTTAGTCATGGTTTAGTTTTTCGCCACAGTTGTAGCAATAATCAGCATGGTCAAAATGGCTTTCTGAGCTACATTTTGGACAGGATTGTGTGTTGGTGTTAATAGTTTCTTGCTTGGTCATTTCAGAGGTGACAATCCCTGTAGGTACAGCAATAATTCCATATCCAAGAATCATTACAATACTCGCAATAAATTGTCCAAGTGGGGTGTGTGGTGCAATGTCTCCATAGCCAACAGTGGTTAAGGTTACAATGGCCCAATACATACTTTTAGGAATATTATCAAAGCCATTTTCAGCGCCTTCTACCAAGTACATAACGGTTCCTAAAATAATGGTTAATACGATTACAGCGAATAAAAATACTAGTATTTTTGGCCTACTTGCTTTTAATGCTTCTATTAATTTATTGGAAGCTCCTAAGTATCGTGCTAGTTTTAGAATTCTAAAAACACGAAGTAGACGCAAGGCTCTTAACGCTATAAGTACATGTCCAGCTCCAAAAATTAAAGATAAATATTTAGGAATGGTGGCTAAAAAATCGATAATACCATAAAAGCTAAAGATATAATTCCAAGGTTTTTTTATAGTTATAATACGAAGTATATATTCAATGGTAAATAGGATAGTTACCACCCATTCAGCAGTGTTTAGAATATCGTGATATTGAGCATCTATACTTTGGACACTTTCCAGCATCACCAATATGATACTTAACAAAATAATAAATATCAACAGAATGTCAAAGCGCTTTCCTGCTTTGGTATCTGCTTCATAAATTATCTCGTGGAGTTTAGCTTTCCAGTTATTTTTGTTCATTATCAAATTGTATTATTTTTTTTATTACGATAGGTTCGTTCTGAGATTTAATTACTCTACTTAAGAGTAGTTTTAGGGAATTGTATTCTTTATTATTGAAAACAGGTTTGTTTAATGATAACTGGCAATCCAACGTCAATTGATTTACTTTTTTGTTGAGGACAGTGTAACTAAATAACGCCGTATTATTTAAAAGTTTGTATGTTGCTGTTTTAGGAATGGATTCAAAAATATAATTATCGGGTATATTAACCGTTATGTGGCTTTGATATTTCTTTTTATATCCAAAATCTACGGGATATAAACGTTCCTCACTCTTGAAAGGATTTTTTGTGAATCTATTTGTAAAGAAAGGATTTATAAATAAATGCAACGGATTTTCTGGTTCAAGGGTAAACTTTATTTCTTCAATAAACGGTTTCTCATATTCCGAAGTGTTTTTTTGTAGATAGCTTGTTATTTCAAAATCATTTTCATTTTCTAGATTGTCTAACAGGTCTTCTTCGCTGATGTCTCTAACTTCTGATCTTCTGTTTAGGGCATTGTATCCGTAGTTTACAGTTCTGGTGTTTCCTGAAATAATACCTTCTGGAGATAATGTTAGGAACGTGTAAATAAGTTCTTTGGAAGGGGTTGAGGGGGCTAATTTAATCCAATAACTATCGTTTTTAAAGTCCATAACACGTCCGGAACCATTGAGGCATTTAAAAGGAAGTATCCCAAATTGATTGTGCTTATTAGAGGCATCTAGCAGGTATGTGTTGTTGTTTATAGTTACACGACCTACAAGATAGTTAAAATCAGTAATTACAGGGTGTAGCATATTTGGTTCACCATTTTTTCTAGTCGAAAGTAATACCAACTCGCAATTAAAACCTGCCGCCCTTAATGCGGTGATTAATGAAAGATTAATTTCGTTTATGTTTCCTGTCTGTTTTTCGAATGCCTTTTTAATATTAATATCTTGAAAAAATCTATATTTTTTATTCCAAGTATAATGATTTTGAATAAAGTAGAATACCTCTTTTGCTTTCGCTAAAGGGGAGGTGTTAGCTAAAATTCTAGCAGGGATTTTCTTTTTAAAATAGCTTTCTTTTTTTAATTGTCCCCCTATATTTTTATCTTTTCTAAATTCTTTATCTACGGCTTTCCAAGTACTTGTATATTTTTTTCTTGTACCGTCAAACCATAAAAATTCTTTTAGCTCAAATTTTATTTTCGACAAAAAATTAACTTTACTTGTCATATATTCTTCTTCTATAAAGGCAGGAATGTTTTCCATGCTATATAGTAGGTTTTCACAGTGTGCTGTTCCCGAACTCCAAGAGACAGAAAAACAATTCTTTTTAACTACGGAACTATTGACTTTTAGCCTTTGATACCCAATTAGAACCCTGTTATAGGTGTAATTACCAGGAATAGAAGCTCTATATTCACTAATAAGCTTAGGGATGTCTGACTGGAATTCCCAGCCCGTCAAATTAAATTTGAAAGGAGAACTCAGAAGATAGGATACTTCTATAATGGAGCCTGCTTGCACATTGGGCATTGTAAATACTGTTTCTGTCCAATACTCGTTAATTTTATTTACAAATACTTTTTTTGAAGAAAGTACGGATTGAACTCCATTGTTATAACAAATTGCTTTAAGTTTTTTTAGGGTTTCTTTTCCACTAGTAGTATTTTGCAAGTAGATAGAGAAGGTCGCATGATCAARCCCCTTTTTAYTGAAAATTTTTATTCTTTTATAGATGTTAGTTTCAATTAAAATTTCATCAGTGCGTTCCTTAAATTGGGTATCTCCGGATTCGTATAAAACAAGTGCATTGGCTGTAGCATCCTTGGCGTAATACTTTAAATTTAGTTCCTCTTGTGAAAATTCTCCAAATTTGATATTTTTAGATACTTGGGAGAAACAGCTAAGTGTGTAAAACACTAACAAAAGAAGGGTAATTTTAAGTTTCATGAATGAAGGTTTACATTAAAATCGAACAATTTTACCTATTTTATTATTTTGAAGGTACTTTTTAATGATTAATCTGTTTTGGTCATTGTTTTCTAATGGAGTCATTAAAGTATGCAAAATATCAATTTGCTTAATTTGATGTGCTAAATCCACAAAACAATAGCCTATTAGAATGTCATTTTCGATTAAAATTACTGATTTTTCTCCAATTGTGCGCCCTTTATCAATCAATAATAGGTTTGGGTTGGAAAATTCTATCTTTTTATACTGCTTTTTACGGAGTATGTTAAATTTTGGTTGCTTGGCTTCTAATTCTTGAACGTAAATTAATTGTAGAATTAACTGGTTACCAGTAGCATCGTAACTAATGGATGTGACATCGCGTTGGATACGTTTTGCGTTTTTACTATCCTTTAAAAACAGTTGATTAACGGATTTTTGTATGTTTTTTCCCTTCCCTATATATTGGATTGTTCCATCTACTTTATGTGCATAAAACACGCCTTTTGTTTTAGGTAATCCCACCAAGAGAGTTTGTAGTTTTGGTGCTAGATTTTGCTTGATTTCCGGACTAATAGATGCAGAAACTATTTCTTTATGTATATCTTTTTGTAAGAGCAATTTAAATAATTGAACGGTTGCCAATGCATCACCATCAGCACGGTGCCTACTAGATACTGGAATTCCTAAAGACTTACAAAGTCTTCCTAGTTTATAGGATTCAACTTCTGGTATTAAGGTCTTACTTAACTCCACGGTACAGACTGTTTTTCTTACAAAATCATATCCTAAACGGTTAAATTCAGTACGTAAAATACGATAATCAAACAAGGCATTATGTGCTACAATTACACAGTCTTGGGTGATTTCTACAATTCGTTTTGCTACTTCATGGAATTTAGGGGCATTACGTAGCATTTTACTATTTATTCCTGTGAGTTTCACCACAAATGGTTGTATTTCTCGTTCAGGATTTACCAAACTCACAAAATTATCTACCACCTCGTGGCCGTCAAATTTATAAATAGCAATTTCTGTAATTCCTTCTTCGTTGAATTTACCTCCGGTGGTTTCTATGTCTAATATTGCGTACACTTATATTTTATTTCTAGTTCCAAAAATAGCACTTCCTACTCTAACCATATTACTTCCACAGCTTATTGCCAATGGGAAATCTCCACTCATGCCCATGGACAAGGTATCAAAATTATAGCTAGGCGCATACTGATTATAGAGAGTTTTTAATAATTCAAATTCTGTTTTTACGATGTCATCATTTTGTGTAAAACTAGACATTCCCATAAAACCTTTTATTTGAATGTTTTCTAACGATTTGAATTCGTCAGATGCTAAAATAGTACCAATTTCATTTGGAGGTATTCCAAATTTTGTATCTTCAGTAGCTATTTTTACTTGAAGTAAACAAGCAATTGTCCTCTTGTGAAGTGCGGCTTGTTTGTTAATTTCTTTTAAAGTTTTTAAACTGTCCACTCCGTGAATTAAATCCACAAAATGGGCCATATATTTGACTTTATTGCGTTGTAAATGCCCAATCATATGCCATGCGATATCCTTAGGAAGTTCATCGTATTTCCCGACCATTTCTTGGATTTTATTTTCGCCAAATATGCGTTGTCCAGCTTCGTAAGCTTCTAAAATATCACTTGTAGGTTTGGTTTTGGAAACCGCTACAAGTGATACGTGTTTAGGGATACTATTTTGAATATCTAAGAGATTTTCACCTATACTCATACCAATTTCTATCATTTATTATCGGTTCAAAGGTACGGTAAAAATATGAGTTTTTTAATGCTCTTTCATCTCAAATATCGTGAGTCCACTTCTGAGTTTAGGTTCTATATAGGTGCTTTTTGGTGGCATTTTTAAATTTTCGTCTGCTACCGCTTTTAATTGTGCAGTAGAAACAGGGAATAGTCCAAAACCAACGTTGTATTTACCAGAGTCTACTTGGTTTTTTAATTGTTGATCATCAAATTTTGCGGGCATGCATTTAATACGTGTATTTGTACTTAAATTTTCAATGCCCAAAATTGGTTTTAGAATTGTTTTATAAATAATGTGAGGGTCTAAATCTGATTTTGCATTATTTATTTTATAGTCCATATTACGAAGGTAGAGCGAGTAATATTCTCCATCTAAATACATGCTAAAGTGATGTTTTTTAGTTGGTTTATACCTTTCTGTACCTTTGTTTTCAATACGATATAGTATGTTTAATTCTTCTAAAAATTGCTCTTTGGAGAGTCCATTTAAATCTTTGATAAGCCTATCAAATGCGGTGATTTGTAAATTGGCATCCGAGATTAAATAACTCATAAAAAAATTATAATCTTCGTTCCCAGTATGTTTTGGGTTTTCTGATTTTAATTTATTTGCTAAATAATTAGAAGAAGCACTGCGGTGATGTCCATCGGCAATATAGATGCTTTCCATTTGCGCAAATTCTTTTTCGATACTGAAAATGTCTAAATCATCATCTATAATCCAAAATTTATGCAACCTTTTTGTATGAGTTGTAAACTCGTATTCTGATCTTTTGTTGGAGTATTTAATAAAAATGCGATTAATCAAAGCACTTTCAGGGTAGGTGAGGAGTACTGGTTCTGCATTAAAACCTGTCACATTTAAATAATTTCCGAATAGTTCTTCCCTGTCCTGGATAGTAGCCTCGTGTTTTTTGATAATATTGTTTTGGTAATCTTCCACGTTACAAATCGCAATAATCCCCCAAAATAAATCGTCTCCAAAGGTTTTTTGATGTAAATAATAGCTTGGTTTGGTGTCTTTTTGATAGATGTTTTCATTTTTAAATTCGTGGTATTTTTCACGAACCAACCGAAACCGCTCATCACCTGACACCTCGGTATTTTCCGTATATCCTGGTTTTATTACATGTAAAAAAGAATAAGGATTAAAATCTAACGCAGCGTTTAATTCATCTTCTTTATAAGCCTCATACGATCGAGAAGTAGCGAGTGCAGCTTTATCTCTTGTAGGGCGTATTGCTTTAAAAGGTTTTATAATTGCCATATGATTATCTTATTAGAATATGTTTATACCAAATGTATTTCCATATGATTGTTGAAAAATAGAATTATTTTTTATTTTGTCTAGGATAAAAATAGTAGGATAGCCATAGCTATCGTTATATTTTTTAACGAAGAGAAAAGGAGAAAGAAACCACTTCAAACTTGTCAGATGTAATTGTTTTTGGTATTACTCAAATATACAATGAATATGTATGAATAAGTTTAAAAAAAACGTTTTCGTAGATTTTTAAAAACAATTTAATAATTATTTGTAAATGTTAAGAAATTGATTCTGTAATGTAGCTTTTCTGTGTTTATCATCATTAAAATGAAGAATTTAAATAGAATTTCAAACAAAAAAAGAGTCACTTTTACAAGTGACTCTTTTAAAAATATGTTTTTTAGTCTTAACTGAGCATTTTAATAATTTGATCCGCTAATTCAGTACCAATTCTACTTTGAGCTTCACCCGTTGCGGCACCAATATGTGGTGTTARCGATAGGTTTGGGTTCATTAATAATTGAACTTCAGGTTGTGGCTCGTTTTCGTAAACATCCAACGCTGCCGAAGAAATTTGACCAGATTCCAATGCCTCAATAAGCGCCATTTCATCTACAACACCACCACGTGCAGCATTTACAATAGCAGCTCCTTTCTTCATCATCTCAAATTCGTCTTTAGAGATCACGTATTTATCTTGTGCAGGCACGTGTAACGTGATAAAATCAGCTTGCGCCAACACTTCCTCTTTGGTGATAGTATCTATATTAAAAAATAAAGATTGATTATCAAAAAACTCTACTTCTAAATTTACTTTATCTATGTAGGGGTCAAATGCCACTACTTTCATTCCAAGACCTAATGCTATTTTAGCGGTAGCTTGTCCAATACGTCCAAAGCCTAAAACTCCCAACGTTTTTCCTCTTAGTTCCACACCGGCAGCAAATGCTTTTTTCAAACCTTTAAAATTGGCATCGCCTTCTAAAGGCATATTTCTATTAGAAACATGTAAAAAACGTACCATTCCAAATAAGTGAGCAAATACTAATTCGGCAACAGAATGAGAAGATGCTGCAGGTGTATTAATTACCTTTAAGCCTTTTTCTTTTGCATATTCAACATCAATATTATCCATTCCAACACCTCCACGACCAATCAACTTTAATGATGGACAACCGTCTATAATGTCTTTACGTACTGTAGTGGCACTACGTACAAGGATTACATCTATTTGTTTTTCGTTAATATATTTAATCAATTGATCTTGAGCGACCGTTGTTAATATCACTTCGAAACCTGCATTTTCTAATGCAATTACACCACTAGTGGCTATTCCGTCATTTGCTAATACTTTCATTTTCGTAGTTTTAAGCTTGTTCTNATTTTTTCATAGTGTCAACCAATACCTGAATACTTTCGATAGGCATGGCATTGTATATACTTGCTCTGTATCCTCCAACAGAACGATGTCCTTTTAATCCGTTGATGCCTGCTGCATTCCACATTTTGTCAAATGTTTCTTGCTTGCTTTCGTCTGTTAAATTAAAGGTAACATTCATTAATGATCTATCTTCAACGGCAGCATATCCCTTAAATAACGGATTTCTGTCTATTTCGTTGTATAAAATAGCCGCTTTTGCTTCGTTCATTTTCTCGATAGCTTCTAAGCCTCCTAATTTCTTAACCCATTGCAACGTTAACATAGATACATATACAGAAAATACAGGTGGTGTATTATACATGCTGTCTTTACTTATATGCACTTGGTAATCTAACATTGCAGGTATTTTACGTCCTGTTT
Source organism: Flavobacteriaceae bacterium (assembly GCA_002401105.1). Taxonomy (GTDB): domain Bacteria; phylum Bacteroidota; class Bacteroidia; order Flavobacteriales; family Flavobacteriaceae. The sequence continues at coordinate 12,703 of NVSD01000069.1, forward strand.
TTCCAAGRATWTCRTCYTTTACWATAACCAATGTAGCTCCTGCWGGTCCCATGTTTTTTTGAGCGCCGGCATAGATCAAATCAAACTGTGTAAAATCTATTTTCTTTGAAAAGATATCCGAACTCATATCACATACTAATAAAGCATCGGTTTTTGGAAACTCTTTTAACTGTGTTCCATAAATAGTATTGTTAGATGTTACATGTACAAAATCTACATCTGTTGGTACCGTGTAATTTTTTGGGATATAATTAAACCCTTTATCTTTAGAAGAGCCCATTATGGTAACAYCTCCTAATGCTTGTGCTTCTTTTATTGCTTTGGAACTCCATGCTCCAGTGTCTAAATATGCCGCCTTACCATCAACTTTCATTAAATTGTACGCCGTCATTAAAAATTCTAAACTTGCTCCACCTTGTAAAAAAAGTACAGAATAACCTTCTGGTAATTCYAATARCTCYTTTACTAAACTACGAGCAGTTTCCATTACTTCTACAAAATCCTTACTTCTATGAGATATCTCGATTAACGATAAATCTAAACCGTTAAAATTTATGACTGCTTCTGATGCCTTTTTTAATACTTCTTGTGGCAAAATACAAGGGCCTGCACTAAAATTGTGTTTTTTCATAAAATGATTACATAAAATTGTTTAGTTGTGAAATTTTACTATTGCAAAGTTTAACAAAAAAAAGGAAATCTCCACCATTAATTAGTTAAAAAAAGTATCACAATTTTRTCAAAAATTCAATAGTATCTACCSCATCCGCATAATCCCATAATTYAGGGYTCTGAGTRKCWCCGAAATCGATATAGTTYGKMTTAAYKKMYTTAKYTACAGTRCATTGAATTTKKTCTGATTSKKWTTCTAAARTTYYSWTANGTGCTYCTAAAYCGTTGTAGTACTCATAAAAAAGTGTCGCTATAGGAGAYCCAAAACTMGATTCTTCTTTTAATAYCAAAAAWCCATTATCCTTCAATTTAAAGAGACTCATTAAATATACCGCTTTGTTATAATCGTAATTATTGGCGTATTTATCGTAGTAAATAATGTCCTTATGCTTGTACATAGCTTTGAAAAAATTATCAAAATCGTAGTCTTTGGGAATGTATAATTTTGATACAGATCTACAACCAAGTCCGAAATATTGAAAAATATCATCACCCAATGCTTCTAATTCCTCTTTTGTTTCATTCCCTGTTAATATAGCTACGGAATTTCTGTTTTTTCTGATGATGTTGGGGTGTTTTCCAAAATAATAGTCAAAATAACGTGACGTATTATTACTTCCTGTGGCAATAACGGCGTCAAAATTCTCCAACTTACGGTCAGTAAAAGTGATTCTCCCTTTAAATTCGGGGTTTATATGTTCTAAATATTTTGCTAATAATGGAAGCATCTGCTTATCGTTTGATGATAATTTAACCAATGCTTTGTGTCCAGAAATAAGTACCGATAAAAAATCATGGAAACCAACTAAAGGAATGTTTCCTGCCATGATTATGGCGACTGTTTGAGGCTCGTTTTCCGGTATATTATAACTGCTTAACCATTTGTCTAAATTGTTTTTACTTAGAGACTTAGACCATCCTTCTATGGAGAACAATACATTTTCTTTAGTGTACCAGCTATTGTATTCTCTTGCTCGTTTTATTTGCATATCAAATGCATCAAAAAAGAGATCGTTGTATGGGATATTCTCTTGCTGTTTGACTTCTTTTTCAGTAAACTGACTTAAAAACTTTCCGAGCGTATGAAACGCTTCAATTCGTTGATCAAGATTCATATTGATTGAAATAAATTTTAGTTTATATTTGTGCAAATTTAATTGAAATAAAATAATGGCAATAATTATTACTGACGAATGTATAAATTGTGGCGCCTGTGAACCAGAATGCCCCAATAATGCAATATATGAAGCCGCTGAAAACTACAAGTTATCAGACGGAACGACTTTAACCGGAAATGTGATATTACCAAACGGTAACGAACTGAACGCAGATGAAGATCAAGAAGCAATAGATGATGAAGTTTATTTTATCGTAGTTGATAAATGTACGGAATGTATAGGTTTTCATGATGAGCCTCAATGTGCTGCCGTATGTCCTGTAGAYTGTTGTGTTCCTGATGAAGAAAATGAAGAAACAGAAGCACAATTAATTGCAAAAAAGGAATTTTTGCATAAATAGAGGATAGGGGAGAAGATGAAAGTATCTCCTTATATAATATGATGTTTATTGATGATGCTTTATGCATTCATTGAAATGAATTTTAAGGTCGCCGATAGGCGACCTTTTTATATCTTAGCTTTTCTACGAGAGCAATGCTCTCGTACAGACGCAATGCCTTGCGTCTCCCTTTATATATCATCCTTCTTAAAAGCAAAACAAAATCCCGAAACATCTACGGTAAAGACGTAGCATGCTACGTCTCCAGCCTCAATATCTACAGTAAGGGCGTATTGCAATACGCCCCAACCGAAAATAAATTACAACCCAACATACCCAATATCAGCCGGTAAGGGCGTGTAAGGGCGAATTGCAATT
>NVSD01000070.1 GCA_002401105.1 Flavobacteriaceae bacterium
CTCCTACTGATGCAGAAGCTAACAATCCGATAGATCCTGAGATTACGCTTGCTTCATCTGATAAAATATCTCCAAAAAGGTTTTCTGTTAAGATAACATCAAACTGTTTAGGGTCTAAAATAATTTGCATAGCAGCATTATCTACAAATAGATAATCCACCGCAACATCTGTGTAATTTTTTGCAATAACCGCCACTCTTTTTCTCCAAAGCCTAGAAGTCTCCAAAACATTTGCCTTATCAACCAAGGTCAATTTTTTACGTCTTGTTCTAGCAGCTCTAAATGCCAAGTGTGCAATTCTATCAATTTCCATGGCAGAATATTGACAATTATCAGAGGCTACAAGTCCATCCTTACTCAAGGTTTTCTCCCCAAAGTAAATCCCACCTGTTAGTTCGCGATAAATCACAAAATTAGTTCCTTCGATCACTTCCTGCTTTAAATTAGATTTATGCAACAGTGCTTTATAAGTATGTAATGGTCTTATATTTGCATACAAGCCTAATTCCTTCCTTAATTTYAATAAGCCTTGTTCAGGCCTTACAATAGCATCTGGGTTATTGTCGTATTTAGGATCTCCAATAGCACCAAACAAAATAGCATCAGCTTTCACACAAATATCCAAGGTAGCTGGAGGTAAAGGATCTCCCGTACTTTCAATAGCACAAGCTCCTACTTCTGCTTTTTTATAAGTAAACGTATGCTCATATTTATCAGCAATGGCGTTTAATACTTTAATAGCTTGCTGGGTTACTTCCGGTCCAATACCGTCACCCGCTAAAACTGCAATTTTTAACTTCATATCGCTTCTTTTATAAAAATAGTCCTTAAAAACTATCTTTTTACTTCATATTCTTTTATCTCGTCTAAGATACTCACTAAATAGTCCATATCGTCGTATCCGTTYAACAAACATAGTTTTTTATACGGATTTATTTCAAATTTTTCTGAAAGATTTAAACGCTCCGCAGTAATTAATTGTTGTTCTAAATTAACCGATATAATCATTTTTGGATCTTCAGAAATCCCCTTTAACAAGGCTTGTAAAAAATCTTCAGAAACCTGTACCGGCAACAATCCATTATTTAAAGCATTTCCTCTAAAAATATCCGCAAAAAAACTAGAGACCACTACCTTAAACCCATAATCACATAAGGCCCAAGCGGCATGTTCACGGCTGGATCCACATCCAAAATTACTTCCCGCTACTAATATATCCCCATGAAAAGCATCATTATTAAGCACAAATTCATCGTTGATAGACCCAYCTTTATAATGACGCCAATCCTTGAATAAATTCTTACCAAATCCTTCTCTATCGGTCGCTTTTAAAAAACGAGCTGGAATAATTTGATCTGTATCTATATTTTCTACAGGCAATGGAATTGCCCTAGAATGTGTTGTTTTAAATTTTTCCATGTACTTAAACTAATTTACTAATATCAACAATTTTTCCTGCTATCGCAACAGAGGCCGCCACTAGTGGGCTTGCCAATAAGGTACGCGATCCTTGCCCCTGTCTCCCTTCAAAATTCCTATTGGAGGTTGACACACAATATTCACCTTCTGGAATTTTATCATCGTTCATGGCTAAACAAGCAGAACATCCAGGTTGTCTCAATTCAAAACCAGCGTCTTCAAAAACAGTTTGTAATCCTTCTTCCTGAATTTGTTTTGCCACTAATTGTGATCCAGGAACAATTAAAGCTGTTACATTACTTGCTTTTTGCTTGCCTTTAATATAATCAGCCGCCGCTCTAAAATCTTCAATTCTAGAATTTGTACAACTTCCAATAAACACATAGTTTACTTGTAAGTTTTCTAACGAAGCTCCTTGCTTAAAGCCCATATATTGCAAGGCTTTTTTATAGGATACGTTGGTGTTTTCTGGAATTGATGCTGTTATTTTAATTCCCATCCCAGGATTTGTTCCAAAGGTTATCATAGGATCTATATCACTAGCGTCAAACGAATATTCGGTATCAAAAACAGCCGTTGCATCCGTCGGAAGTGTTTTCCAGTAAGCAACTTTTTGTTCAAAATCGGTATCTTTTGGTGCAAACACCCTTCCCTTCACATAGTCAAATGTAGTTGCATCTGGTGCTATCATTCCACCACGAGCCCCCATTTCTATGCTCATATTACATACCGTCATACGGCTCTCCATGCTCATATTTTCAAATACTTCCCCAGCAAACTCAATAAAATGTCCAGTACCACCATTGGCGGTAATTTTAGACAATATATAAAGGACTACATCTTTTGACAATACTCCTTTTTTTAGTTTTCCATCAATGGTAATCCGCATGGATTTCGGTTTTTCCATCACTACTGATTGCGTCGCAAAAACTTGCGCTACTTGACTCGTTCCTATCCCAAAAGCAATGGAGCCAAAAGCACCGTGCGTAGAAGTATGGCTATCTCCACAAACCATGGTCATTCCAGGTTGTGTCACTCCCAATTCAGGAGCAATTACATGGATAATTCCATTGTATTTATGTCCTAAACCATACAACTCAATATTATTATCGGCACAATTTTTAGTCAAAGCTTCCAATTGCTTACGAGATAATTTATCTTTTATAGGTARATGTTGATCCTTGGTAGGTGTGTTATGATCCGCTGTTGCTAAAATCTGATTTGGTCTTAACAATGCAAGTCCACGTTCCTTCAACTCATTAAAAGCCTGAGGACTGGTCACCTCGTGAATCAAATGTTTGTCAATATATAATACCTGAGGACCGTCCTTTATAGTGGTCACTACATGACTATCCCACACTTTATCGAATAATGTTTTCCCCATAATTAAGCCGTAGCTTTCTTTTGTATATGATTTAATTCCATCAAATGAACAACATCATCATCGTCCACTTCTTTTTTATTGTCTGCAAATTTCAAAAACTGAGGATAAACATCATCCAATTCGACTTTTGTCAAATCAAAACCTACAATTTCCGCTCTATATGCCAACGCAGCTCTACCGCTACGTGCTGTTAACACAATCGACGATTCATTTACACCTACATCTGCAGGRTCCATAATCTCATAGGTTCCTCTGTTTTTTATCATGCCATCTTGATGAATTCCAGAACTATGTGCAAAAGCATTTTCGCCAATTACAGCCTTATTTGCTTGCACTCTCATYCCCATCAAATCTTGCACTAACTGACTGGTACTGTACAACATTTTTGTATTGATACCCGTATCCAAATTCAAATAAGGATGTTGTTTCATAATCATTACCACTTCTTCCAAAGCCGTATTTCCTGCACGTTCACCAATTCCATTTATAGTACACTCTATCTGACGCGCACCATTGGTAATTCCAGCAATTGCGTTAGCAGTAGCCAATCCCAAATCGTTGTGGCAATGCGTAGATAAAATTACATTATCTATTCCTTTTACGTTCTCTTTAAGGTATTTTATTTTTGCTCCATATTCTTCAGGTAAACAATAACCTGTAGTATCAGGAATATTCAATACAGTCGCTCCAGCTTTAATCACCGCTTCACATACTCTTGCTAAATACTCATTATCGGTACGTCCAGCATCTTCTGCATAAAACTCAATATCCTCTACAAAAGTCTTCGCATATGAAACCGCTTTTATTGCACGTTCCAAAATTGCCTCCCTATTAGATTTGAATTTATGAATAATATGAGAATCTGACGTTCCAATACCCGTATGAATTCGAGGTCGAACAGCATATTTCAAGGACTGTGCGGCTACTTCAATATCTTTCTGATGCGCTCTTGTTAAGGCACAAACACCTGCATTCTTCACCAATTTTGCAATTTGTTCCACCGATGAATAATCACCCGGAGAAGAAATTGGAAATCCAGCTTCAATGATATCAACACCTAAAAGATCGAGGCGTTCTGCAATTATTAATTTCTGTTGCGTATTTAGCTTGCATCCAGGAACCTGCTCACCGTCTCTTAGTGTTGTGTCGAATATTTGAACTCTATTATTACTCATTTCTAATTATTTTTTATCACTTTTGATATTTCAAATATAGTTGAGATGTATATCTAGAAAAGTTCTAAATTAGCAACTTTTACATTATTCATCTAAAAAACAAATATGTATATATTTGACAACTAATAACTTACACCAATCAACTGCAYGATGGCTACGGAACAAAAAGATGTATTATTTTTATTGATAAAGTCCTTATCTAAATCTGAAAAACGACAGTTTAGTCTGTATGTCCGAAGGTTAGGTGCCAATGAAGACGCTAATTTTATGGCCTTATTTAAGGTCATTGATAAAATGGAACGCTACGACGAGGGCATCATCTTACAAAAAACCTCCATAAAGAAAAGACAGTTATCAAATTCTAAAGCACATTTATATAAACAGTTGTTAATTAGCCTACGTCTAAATCCATTACACCAAAGTCCTATTACTCAAATTAGAGAGCAGTTAGATTTTGCGAGTATTTTATACAATAAAGGGTTGTACAAACAGAGTTTAAAAATATTAGACAAAGCAAAAACACAAGCTTTGGACTGTGTAGAAAACAACTTGGCCTATGAAATTGTAGAATTTGAAAAGATAATAGAATCCCAATACATTACGCGTAGTATGAGTAACCGAGCCGATGAATTAGCCATTCAGGCCAAGAATTTGAGCTTAAAAAATGTTTTGACAAGCAAGCTTTCTAATCTCTCTCTACAGTTGTATAGTTTGTTCCTGAAAATGGGCTATGTTAAAAATGATGATGATCAAAAATTAGTACAATCCTATTTTGAAGCACGTCTCCCAGAGTACGCATTTGAAAACCTCGATTTTATAGAGAAACTATACTTGTACAAAGCCTATTTGTGGTATAGTTTTATGATGCAAGACTTTTCTTTGTGTTATAAATATGCACAGAAATGGGTGGATTTATTCGATCAAAAACCCGCTATGAAACAATTACATCCCGTATTTTATATGAAAGGTTGTAATTATTTATTGGAAGCATTATACCTTGCCCAGCATCAAAGTAAATTTGACAGTGTTTTTGAAAAATTAGAAATCGATGTCTAWGAAAATAAAATAGCCACCAACGATAATACGGCATCTCTGTCRTTTTTATACCTCAGTCAAAAYAAAATAAATCAGTTCTTTTTAAAAGGYGATTTTGAAGGAGGTATCGCTATGGTTCCAAGCTTATTAAAAAACATAGCAYTGTATAAAAACAGGATAGATGCACATCATATTATGGTGTTTTACTATAAAATTGCCTGTTTGTATTTTGGAAATGACGATCATAAAAACTGCATCTTATATTTGGATAAAATAATCAGTAATAAAGAATTGAAAATGCGTGAAGACTTATTGTGTTATTCACGAATTCTAAATTTAATCTCTCATTATTCTGCTGGTTATGACCATAACATAGAATCGTTGATAAAATCAACTTACAAGTTCTTATTAAAAATGAATGARCTSTATGAAGTGCAACGAAAAATAATCACCTTCTTAAAAAACCTAGGGCGTTTATATCCACATGAATTAAAAGATGCCTTCAAAAAACTACATGCAGAGCTTAAAGTCTACGAAAATCACCCTTATGAAAAACGTGCCTTTTTGTATTTAGATATTCTGTCTTGGTTAGAAAGTAATATTGAAGGAGTTACTGTTGGGGAGATTGTGAAACGTAAAATGCGGATGTTGAAGAAGTAGGGATTGGTTGTTGGTTCTTTGTTGCTTGTTGTTAGGAGCAAAACCGTGAATACTAAAAAAAGATAAAAATAACACATAAAAAAAACCTGCAGATTGTAGGTTTTTTTATGTTTAAATTATTTTATTTAGTCGAAAAAATATCATATTAACCTATCAATTTAAGCATCGATTTTAACAACTTATATTTCCCTTTGTACGGCGCATATCTTATTGGTAAATCTGGCCAAGAGTACCGTTTGGTAATACTTTTATGATGCGAGAATGTGTCGAAAGTTAATTTTCCATGATACGCCCCCATTCCACTATGTCCTACGCCTCCAAAAGGCAAACGATCGTTTACAAAATGGATCAAAGTATCGTTGATACAACCACCTCCAAAGGAGTATTTTTCAAATATGGACGCTATAAATTTCTTGCGTTTACTAAAAATATATAAAGACAATGGTTTTTCGTAACTCGCCATAAACGCCGCAATATCCTCCTCGGTTTCGTAAGAGAATACAGGAGATATCGGTCCGAAAATTTCATCTTTCATCACTTCACTATCCATGGACGGACTGTCTATTAATGTAGGGGCAATAAAAACATCGTCTCTATCTGTTTTACCTCCATATACTATATTCACATCTACCAACATTTTATGCAGCCTATCAAAATTACGTTCGTTTATAATACGTGCATAATTTTCTGATTGTTGCACATCCTCCCCATAAGCTACTGTGATTGCTTTTGAAAACTCTTCAATAAAATCATTTTTAAWACTCTYATGTACTAAAAAATAATCGGGAGCAATACAAGTTTGCCCTGCATTTAAAAATTTACCCCAGACCAATCGCTTGCTTGCTAGTTTTAAATCCGTAGTTTCGTCAATAATACATGGATTTTTACCTCCCAATTCCAACGTAACTGGCGTTAAAAATTCCGCAGCTGCCTTCGCTACAATTTTCCCAACAGTTACAGATCCCGTAAAAAAGATATAATCCCAGCGCTGTTTTAATAAAAACTTTGAGGTCTCTACACCACCTTCTATCACTGCAACATGTCCATCATCAAACACATTAGAAATAATACTTTGCACAATAGCTGCARTATTATTGGCTAATTCTGAGGGTTTAAAAACCACGGTATTACCAGCCGCTACAGCTCCTATAATCGGTGCTAATGCCAATTGATACGGATAATTCCAWGSACCRATWAYTAAMNACWYTCCCAAANGGMTCNNNAKGAATYWYANTAAMWKWNNNNAGGRAAATTKARYAGTGCTGGATAAACAGCTGTTGGTTTTGCCCATTTTTTTAGATTTTTTATGGCCTTGTTTAATTCTAATAACACCATCCCTGTTTCAGAAATCAAACTCTCAAAAGCAGGTTTTTTAAAATCAGCATACAAGGCATTATGAATTTCATCTTCTCTCAAAATCAATTCAAATCGTAATTTTTTAAGCAACTTTAACCTAAAATCGACATTCTTAGTATTATGAGTTTTAAAAAAAGCATCTTGCTTATTTATGATTTGTGTGATGTGTTCCATGAGAAATTGTTAATTCCTCAAATTTATAGTTTTATTTTAAAAAAGTATGCAATCAATTTTGTTTTTTAGAATTTAATTATAATATTTGCTGCGTACCTAACAAAACAGACCGTACAGTACCATAAATGGAAAATTTTAACTCACTTATTATTATTTCTTTAATTAACGTCGTTGTAATTCGAATTACAAGGATCAAGGAAGGCATGATATAATGTGAATAACAACATATTTTATTTAAAAAACCTTCCTTAACTCGGAAGGTTTTTTTTTTGGACTAAAGAGTGTAAATAAAAACACGTAAACAACAACATAACAATACTTTAAACCTAAAAACAAACGCTTGAATACTGTAAAACAACTAAAAATGAAATTAAAGAGCCCGTAAAACAAAAGTACTTTCGTTCATTAGAATTGATAATTTTAAGAAAACAGCATTCTAAAGACTAAAACAAACAAGAATTAACGAATAAATTAAAACATAACAGAAGAGTCCTTTAATTTATTGAGATTTATATAAAAAACAAACAATGCAATTAAATAAACACAGCAGAAGAATCACTCAAGACGAAACCCAACCAGCTTCACAAGCTATGTTATACGCTGTAGGATTAACGGACGAGGACATGAACAAACCACAAGTGGGAATTGCCAGTACAGGGTACGATGGTAACCCTTGTAACATGCACTTAAACGAAATGGCCAAGGAAATAAAAGCCGAAGTGAATAAATTAGAGCAAGTTGGTTTAGTGTTTAACACCATTGGAGTGAGTGATGGAATATCCATGGGAACTTCTGGGATGAATTACTCCTTGCCTTCCAGAGATATCATCGCAGATTCTATGGAGGTTGTCTGTAATGCACAAAGYTACGATGCRCTRGTKCCMGTRGTWGGATGYGATAAAAAYATGCCRGGTTCTGTRATGGCYATGTTGCGTTTAAACAGACCTTCAYTKATGGTRTAYGGWGGWACTATTGCCTCTGGATGTCACGAAGGTGAAAAATTAAATATTGTATCGGCCTTTGAAGCTTTAGGAAAAAAAGTAGCAGGTACTATCGATGAAAAAGAATAYAAAGAAATTATAAAAAAGGCGTGTCCAGGTCCTGGGGCATGTGGTGGAATGTACACTGCGAATACCATGGCCTCGTCTATCGAAGCGATGGGCTTTTCCTTGCCTTTCAACTCCTCTATTCCAGCGGAAAGTGAAATGAAATCAAAGGAAGCCGAACGTACTGCTAAAGCCATCAAGAACTTGTTGGTATTGGATTTAAAACCCTTGGATATCATCAGCAAAAAATCTATAGAAAATGCAGTGGTTTTAGTAAACGCTTTAGGTGGATCTACCAATGCAGTATTGCATTTCTTAGCCATAGCACATGCAGCGGATATCGATTTCACCTTGGATGATTTTCAACGTGTAAGTGATAGAACTCCCGTAATTGGAGATTTAAAACCAAGTGGAGAATACTTAATGGAAGATGTTCATCGCGTAGGTGGAACTCCAGCAGTAATGAAATATTTATTAGAAGAAGGGCATTTACATGGAGATTGTATGACGGTCACAGGAAAAACAGTGGCAGAAAATTTAGCCGATGTACTTCCTTTATCTTTTGAGCAAGATGTAATCCATTCTAAAGGTGTACCCATAAAAGAAACAGGAAACCTACAAATATTATACGGAAACCTAGCCAACGAAGGATCTGTAGCCAAAATAAGTGGAAAAGAAGGTGAATTATTTAAAGGACCCGCCATTGTTTTTGATGGAGAAGATGCTGCGAATGATGGTATTCGTGCAGGAAGAGCAAAAAAAGGAGATGTTATTGTAATTCGTTATGTAGGTCCTAAAGGAGGTCCAGGAATGCCGGAAATGCTAAAACCAACTTCTATGATTATGGGAGCCGGACTTGGAAAAACTGTCGCCTTAATTACGGATGGTCGTTTCTCTGGAGGAACCCACGGATTTGTGGTAGGACATATTACTCCTGAAGCACAAAGTGGTGGGATGATAGCCCTGCTAAAAGACGGAGATCAAATTACCATTGACGCTTCCAAAAACAATATCAGCGTTGCATTAAGTGACGCAGAAATCATCGAAAGAAAAAAGGCGTGGTCGGAGCCAGCTCCCAAACACCCAAAAGGAATATTATACAAATATGCAAAAATGGTAGCCACGGCATCGGAAGGATGTGTTACCGATAAATTTTAAGATTATGGAAACAAAAAGCACCCTAACAAAACCTTCAAGCACAAAAAAAACGGTTCGTATTATTGGAGCGGAAGCCGTTGTAAAATGTTTGCTAGCAGAAGGACAAACATTAGGATATGGCTACCCTGGAGGTGCCATTATGCCTGTATATGACGAATTGTACAAATATCAAGATCAGTTTACGCACATTCTTACACGTCACGAACAAGGCGCTATTCATGCGGCCCAAGGACATGCCCGAGTTACAGGTGATGTAGGAATTGTTTTTGCCACTTCCGGACCTGGAGCTACAAATTTAGTCACAGGAATTGCCGATGCACAAATAGATTCTACCCCTTTGGTTTGTATCACAGGACAAGTAGCTTCACATTTGTTAGGAACGGATGCTTTCCAGGAAACTGATATCGTAGGGATCTCTACTCCTGTAACCAAATGGAATTATCAAATTACCAAAGCATCTGAAATTCCAGCAGTATTTGCGAAGGCATTTTACATTGCCAAATCAGGTAGACCAGGACCTGTTTTGATTGATATTACCAAGGATGCACAATTAGAAGCATTTGATTTTGCGTATGAGAAATGCACATATATCCGTAGTTATAGACCAACCCCTCATTACGACCTCAATAAAATCAAAGAAGCTGCCAAACTTATCAATACGGCTAAAAAACCATTCGTTGTTTTTGGGCAAGGAGTTATACTAGGCGCAGCAGAAGAAGAATTTAAGGCAGTGATTGAAAAGGCTGGTATACCATCCGCTTCTACGGCCTTAGGACTCTCTGCTATCAATTCAAATCATCCATTAAATGTTGGAATGGTAGGGATGCATGGACATTATGCACCTAATAAATTAACCAACGAATGTGATGTGTTAATTGCCATTGGAATGCGTTTTGACGATCGTGTTACAGGAGATTTAGCACGTTATGCGACACAAGCTAAGGTGATTCATTTTGACATAGACCCCGCGGAAATAGATAAAAATGTACCTACAGATGTAGCTGTACTAGGTGATGTAAAAGAAACATTAGCGGAATTATTACCACTATTGGAGGCAACATCACATGACGCTTGGTTTGACGAATTTAAAAAACTGAGAGCGATTGAAGAAAAAGAAGTTATAGAGGCTCAGTTAAATCCAACTAAAGAAGGATTGACCATGGGAGAAGTGTTGAAAGGCATTAATAAAGAATCAAAAGGAGAYGCCATTGTAGTTTCGGATGTAGGWCAACATCAAATGTTTGCCTGTCGYTATGCYGATTTCAAAAAAACRAGRAGTAATGTTACCTCTGGAGGWTTAGGAACCATGGGGTTTGCATTACCAGCAGCAATTGGTGCAAAACTAGGAGCTCCAGACAGAGAAGTTGTAGCAATTATTGGTGATGGAGGATACCAAATGACWTGCAACGAATTGGGAACTATTTTACAAACCAAAGCYGCCGTAAAAATTGTGGTACTCAATAATKRWTWTSTNKGAANNRYWCRTCAATGGCAAGAATTATTTTTTGACAAACGTTACGCATCTACAGAAATGATAAGTCCTGATTTTGTAAAATTAGCAGGTGCTTATGACATTGAAGCTGTTAGTATTTCTAAAAGAGAAGACCTTCCTGGAGCCATCGAAAAAATGATGGCATCGGATCAAGCATTTTTCTTAGAAGTAATCATAGAAAAAGAAGATAATATATTCCCAATGATACCAACGGGATCAAGTGTTTCAGAAATTAGACTTAAATAATTATGGAAGWAAAACAAAAATTTACGATTTCGGTCTATACCGAAAATAACATCGGACTATTAAATCGAATATCGGCCATCTTTTTAAAACGTCATATCAATATAGAAAGTTTGACAGTGTCAAAATCGGAGATAGAAGACGTGCATCGTTTTACAATCGTAGCAAATATGACCGAAAAAGCGATTAAGAAAATTTTGGGTCAAATAGAAAAACAAATCGAAGTAATCCGTGCTTTTTACCATACCGACGATGAAGTTATATTTCAGGAAACGGCCATGTTTAAAATATCAACAGAGCACCTATACGACGAAAAAATACAAAATAAATTAAAATTACGCCGCGCGCATATGGTGACCATAAACGAGCGTTATTTTGTAATTGAAACTACGGGAACTACAGAGGACATCAACCGACTATACGATCGATTAAAACCATACGGTTTGTTACAATTTGTACGTTCAGGACGTATCGCAATTACAAAAGAGAAGATGGCAATATCAGAATTATTACAAGAATTTAAAGACTAAATACAAATGGCAAATTATTTTAACAGCTTACCATTACGCTTACAATTGGAACAATTAGGAACCTGCGACTTTATGGACGCATCAGAATTTCCTAATGGAGTAGAAAAACTAAAAGGAAAAAAAATTGTGATTGTTGGTTGTGGTGCACAAGGGCTAAATCAAGGATTAAATATGAGGGATTCTGGATTGGATATCTCGTATACATTACGCGATGGGGCAATTAGCGAACAACGTACATCCTATAAAAATGCAGTCGATAACAAATTTAAAGTAGGAACTTATCAAGAAATGATCCCTTCAGCAGATATGTTAATCAATTTAACACCTGATAAGCAACATACAAATGTGGTTTCTACAATAATGCCCTTGATGAAAAAAGATGCCATCCTATCCTACTCTCACGGATTTAACATTGTGGAGGAAGGAATGGAGGTTCGTAAGGATATTACCGTTGTGATGGTAGCTCCTAAATCGCCAGGCTCAGAAGTTAGACAAGAATACAAACGTGGATTTGGTGTTCCGACTTTAATCGCGGTACATCCAGAAAACGATCCCAATGGAGATGGTTTTGAAATTGCAAAGGCATACGCTGCTGCTACYKGMGGWSAWMRRSSCRGWGTYWKMRRMWCWKSRKKWKYWSCGGRMRKKWRRTSWKMKKYMATGSGRRMMCAAACCATTTTATGTGGATTATNACAAACCGGRTCTATYTTATCATTTGACAAAATGGTGGAAAACGGATTGGAGCCAGCCTATGCTACTAAATTGATTCAATATGGATGGGAAACCATYACCGAAGCATTAAAACACGGTGGAATTACCAATATGATGGACAGRTTATCGAACCCATCAAAAATCAAAGCATTCAATCTATCCGAAGAATTAAAAGATATAATGCGTCCATTGTTCCAAAAACACATGGATGATATTATGTCAGGACATTTTTCWAAAACGATGATGGAAGACTGGGCCAATGATGATAAAAACTTATTGTCTTGGAGAGCAGCCACAGGAGATACTTCCTTCGAAAAAACAACGGCAACAACACAGGACATTACTGAACAAGAATTCTTTGATCATGGTGTATTATTAATTGCCTTTGTAAAATCGGGAGTAGAATTAGCCTTTGAAACAATGACGGAAGCAGGTATCAAAGAAGAATCTGCTTACTACGAATCTTTGCATGAAACACCATTAATAGCCAACACTATTGCGCGTAAAAAATTATTTGAAATGAATAGAATTATTTCTGATACCGCGGAATATGGTTGCTATTTATTTGATCATGCTTGTAAACCATTATTATCCGAATTTATGAAAACCGTAGATACAGATGTAATTGGAAAATCTTTTGACACCAATGGAAACGGCGTTGATAACAAAGAATTGATTGCTGTAAATGATGCCATACGTTTTCATCCAATTGAAATTATTGGTGACGAATTAAGAGCTTCCATGACAGCCATGAAAAAAATAAGTTAATCTCCGATTAAACACTATTATAATCACCACAAAAGTAATGGCAACAATCTCTTTTGTGGTGATTTTATTTAAAATCAATTATTGTGAATACATTGAACGAAACCATCTCTTTAGAAAACATATACAAAGCACAACATCAAATTAAAGATGTTGTTGAAAACACGCCTCTAGTGTATATGAAAAATTTTTCAGAACGATACAATGCCAAAGTCTATTTTAAAAGAGAGGATTTACAAATTGTTCGTTCGTATAAAATAAGAGGCGCATTTAATAAGATTAAAGGATTATCGAAAGAAGGTTTAACTAATGGAATTGTATGTGCTAGCGCAGGAAATCATGCACAAGGAGTCGCTTTCTCCTGCCATAAATTAAAAGTAAAAGGCATCATATTTATGCCTGTAACCACGCCCAATCAGAAAATAGATCAAGTGCGTATGTTTGGTGGATCATTTGTGGAAATCAAATTAATAGGAGATAGTTTTGATGATAGTTCCGCAGCAGCCAAAATCTATTGTGAACAACACAACAGTACCTTTGTCCATCCATTCGACGATTTAGATGTAATTGCAGGACAAGGAACCGTAGGATTAGAAATATTAAATGATGCATCAAATCCCATTGATTACGTCTTTATGCCTGTCGGTGGTGGTGGATTAGCCTCTGGTCTWTCCAGTGTATTCAAAATTTTGAGTCCAGCAACTAAACTGATTGGTGTAGAGCCTGAAGGAGCCCCGTCCTTAACTACTTCCCTTAAAAATGGTAAAAACACAAGTCTTGATAAGATTGAGAAATTTGTAGATGGTGCAGCCGTAAAACGAATGGGCGACATCACTTTTGAATTATGTAAAAAACAACTTGACGGTACTAATTTAATATCCGAAGGACTTATATGTTCCACCATTTTAAAGGTATATAACGAAAATGCAATGGTAGTAGAGCCAGCGGGAGCATTGTCTATTGCAGCATTAGAAAAATACAAAAAAGAAATTATAGGAAAAACAGTGGTATGTGTAGTGAGTGGAGGAAACAACGACATTACCAGAATGGAGGAAATGAAAGAAAGAGCCTTGTTATATGAAGGACTTAAGCATTATTTTATCATTCGTTTTCCACAGAGAGCAGGTGCTTTAAAGGAATTTGTAGTGGATGTTTTAGGTGATACAGACGACATTGCCTATTTTGAATATACCAAGAAAAATAATCGTGAAAAAGGTCCTGCCGTAGTGGGCATAGAATTACAGAGAAAAGAAGATTTTCAACCTTTATTAGACCGAATGAAAGAAAAAGGTTTTTTAGGAAAATACCTAAATGATAATCCAGAATTATTTCAATTTTTAATATAACTTATCTTACCATAAAAAAAGGCCAAAATTAAAGGATACCCCCCTCCCTTAATCTGGCCTATAAAGCTCTAAATGCCTCATTAAAATAAATTAGAAAAAATTAGGAGTGCTATTTAGAGTTAATTCAACAATTTTACTAGAAATTATTGAATAATAAGAATTTGTACACATAGTACGTTTGTTCACTTCAGTTTAGATCAAATGGTAATTTATACCATCCCATTCAACTGCCAATTTAAGAAAAGGACATTCAAAACGGTTTTCTGAAGCATACCGCCAAATACTTTGATTTTTTAATTTACGAGGCCATTCTCTCGTATAAACGTTCGGAGTAAACTCTTTAATATTTTCCGTGAAAGATAAATTTACTGCAATAGCATCTGCTTCTTGAGTATAAGAAACAACACAATACAGAAATGAAAAAACAATGAATATTTTTTTCATAACAATAGTTATTAAGAACCGTACTTYGGGTAAAATACGATTGTTGGGGTTAGTATTAAGGTAACTTACAAGAGATTACATCGTGGGCGCGAAAAAAACCCTACATACTTTTTAATATATTTTTAGTTATAATAT
>NVSD01000071.1 GCA_002401105.1 Flavobacteriaceae bacterium
AGCGGGTCATCGGAAGACGAAAAGAAAAATGGCCAGAAATGAAATTCAAAAATGGAATTCAAGTTGGAGCGAAAGGTGGACACGGACCAATACGATACTCAGTAGAAAAATATAATCCGAATGAAATAATTCAATTTAGATTTTCAAAACCTAATGGATTTAACGGAGTTCATAAGTTCGAGATAAAGGAATTGGATAAAGAAAAGACGGAAATAAAGCACACAATTGATATGAGTACAACTGGAAAAGGAACATTAATCTGGACTTTTGCAATACGTTCATTACACAACGCTTTAATTGAAGACGGATTTGACAAACTTGAAAACAACTTCTCTAACAGCCGTAAATCAACTGAATGGAATTTGTGGGTGAGATTTATTAGAAAACAGATTGCGAAAAAAAGAGAATAGCACAGAATTAAACTGACCCCGCTCCCGCACGATTGAATCGTGTGGCCGCACTAACTTAAATCTCTAAAAATAATTATATTTTTTAATAATCCAATTTCTCCTACATAATCAGATGCACTGCTATATACAGAGTCTTCCGCTTTAAAAACCAAACCTACATCTACTGGATTGTGAAATTTATAGTTACGCCTCATAATCTAAAAATACTATTTTTTTATATACTCCCACTACTCACACAGTATTGTTACCATACTCTTACTCTAGTTAAGTTAGGTAAATCCATAAGAATACACCCGCCCAATACATAAAACACCACTTGAAAATCAATTGACTTTCAAGAGGTGTTTTTACTGCAGCGATACCGGCATTGCAATTTTACTCAACAATAATCTCATCAATAAAAAACCAGGCGGGATTCCCATCTCCAGGATGGCCACTAGGGCAGGTTCCAATGCCTTCTATGGCTATTTTTATATAGCGGGCGTTTCTATTTGTTTGTTGCTGTATAATTCCTATTTCTTTTTGATTTGTTATGTGGGTGGTGTTTTCTATTTGTTCGCTGAAAACAGTACCATCCAAAGAAAATGAATACGAAATCTTTTTTGGAGGAAAGATCCAGTTCCCAGAGGATTGAAGGTAGCCTATGCCTATAGAGGAGATGCTTGTAAGCTGTTTTAGGTCAATAATACATGTGAGCTCCCCTTGTTTTTTACCAATCCACTGTCCGGAGCTATAGTCGGCGTAGCCTCTTCTCCCGTCTATTAATACCTCAAGGTTGCTGTAGTCTTTATGCAACGTACTTATTGCTTGTATGGCTCCCTTATTGGCTAAATGTGTACTCTTTAATATCTTTTTAGGGATGTCTTTCTTGGAGGCAAATTCCCATTGTAAATATGCTTGAATCAGTTCCTGTACCTTGGCTGGATATTTTGATGCTAGGTTCACCATTTCTGAATTGTCCTTATCTAAATTGGATAGGAACAAGGCATCTGTTTCTGGGTCAAGTACTCCTTTTTTGGACGTGTCTTTTGGGTGTCCTATTAATTTCCAAGCGCCTTTTCKKGCAACCCATTGGCTTCCGTATTTCCAAAAAGCGKCTTTTCTTGGGGATGTTGTTCCGGGGCTTTTGATCATTGTGGAMAYGTCCATACCGTCTATATCTTTTAAGTCTGTGTCAAAAYCGCATAATTTTGACAAGGTMGGCATCCAGTCAAAGTTCACCATAAACTSATCGTTCACCTTGTTTTTTGGAAGTCCATTTGGCCARCTTATAATGGTGGGCAAACGCAAMCCKCCTTCAAACAAGCTGCTTTTKGCTCCGCGATAAGGGCCAGAGTCTCCACCGCCACCAAAGGCACGTGTTTCCGTAGAGTAGCCATTGTCGGACTGGTAAATAATGATGGTGTTGTCTAATATATTTAATTGCTTTAAATGCGCCACTAAAAATCCAATACGTTCGTCTATCGTAGATATAAACGCGGCATAATCCCCTCTAGGTTTTKGTGCGTCTTTGTARTAGTCCCTCCATTTTTTTGTWGGTTGGTATGGGTAATGAGGCATGTTAATAGCATAGTACATAAAAAATGCTTCCTCTYTTTTGTCTGATATATAGGCTAGTGCCTTGTCGGATGCTAGGTCTGGGAAATAGGTACCGTCATAAAATACTTCTTTTCCGTTTTCGTATAAATCGTGTGTGTTTGGGCCTTCCCAATAGAAAAAATGAGAGTAATTATCAATACAGCCTCTCAGATGACCGAATGAGTATTCAAAACCCTGTGCATTGGGGCCACTTTCGGTACTCATTCCTAGATGCCATTTTCCTATATGTGCAGTTTTATAACCGTTCTTTTTAAATAGATGTCCAAGCGTGTAGCTGTCTGAAGGTAATCCGTGAGCGCCTGGAGTAGCGGATGTGTTTCCGGACAGGCCTGCTCTTTGAGGATATTGTCCTGTGAGTAACGAGGCTCTTGATGGGGCGCAAACGGGGGCGGCAACATAGGATTGTGTAAWACGAGTCCCGTTTTT
Organism: Flavobacteriaceae bacterium; assembly: GCA_002401105.1. Lineage (GTDB taxonomy): Bacteria > Bacteroidota > Bacteroidia > Flavobacteriales > Flavobacteriaceae. Next base: position 2,436 of record NVSD01000071.1, read on the forward strand.
GGCGAGCTTATCTATGTTGGGAGTGTAGATGTCGGTGGCTCCATAACAACCTAGGTCTACGGCGCCTTGGTCATCTGTATAGATAATAATAACGTTGGGCCTGTTTTTTTCTTGWGCAACCATTCCGGTGATGCTTAAGACGCTCCACAGACAGATACTTGCTRCTTTTATATTGAATATCATGGTAAAGAGGTTTGGTCTTGTRAAGTACAAGTTAAAATGTGAAGACTTAAAAATATTAGACTAATAACATTAAAAACGATGTCAATGTGTTGCGTGTTTTTCTGTGGTTGAATGACTGGAGGCTTTAGTCTTTAGTGTTTTAGAAGTGATTTTTGACGCATCGTATGCGTGTTAAWGTGAAATTTTGGAGCATTTGATCTKTGAATTTYATCTATCAAAGAAAAAAAATTAAATTAAAATAGGTTTACTCAATCGTTGTAGTACCTGAATGTGTCGATAAAATGCACGAAAATCTTAACGAACWGTRAAATTAACGTGTGTTAATCTAAAAATTTATTGTAGGTTTGCGCAGTTAAAAACAACTAAATCATAGAGTTACATTATTGAAAAAATAAAATAAAAAAATATTAATTTGTAAATCTGATCAATTTACAAGCCTCAAAAGTTAAAGAGGTTTAAAAAGTAAATTTCCCAATTTCCCAGACCTGCAGGTCAATTTTCATTCTCACATTCCCATTTATTTATGAAGTCTATTTCGACTAATATTTTAGTCATCTTTCTCGGCGCCTTGCTATTTATTTCGTGTTCCAAAGAAGAAGATGTCAACGAATTACCACTAAATGAACCTATTCAAGACGGTTCTGGAGATAAGGATAACGATTCCGTTACTTATAATTACACAAAAATTGAAACAGAGACGATAGCGCTAGTAAATACTTACCGTGTTTCGCTTGGCTTAGCTGCTTTAGATAAAATAGCTATTATGTCTGTGGAGGCGGAGTCACATGTAGCATATATGATCGAGGCTGAGAAAATTAGTCACGATAATTTTAGTGACAGAGCTCATTATTTAATTGAGAACATTCCTGCAAAGTCCGTAGGGGAGAATGTAGCAGCTGGTTATAGAGATGCCGAGACTGTTGTTGATGCTTGGTTGAAGAGTTCAGAGCATCGTTCAGTAATTGAAGATGCGTCCTTTACGCATACCGGGATATCTATAAAAACAAATGCGGTTGGTACAAAGTATTTTGTACAGATTTTCGCGTTAAAATAACTAAAAAAACACGGATGTTTAATTAATAATAGGGTCCGTTTATTATTTTAATTGGTCTTAAAATAAGTTAAAACCACCTATGAGAATAGGTGGTTTTTATGTTTAAAACAGCCAATAAGGAAGGTCTGTATCTAGTTGTTACTCGGTGAAATTCATGCTTAATTGCACGCGTTTTCTGGCGGTATCCACTTCTAAAACTTTTACCATTACTTGTTGTTGTAAGTTTACTACAGTATTGATATCGCTTACAAAAGTATTGGATACGTTGGAGATATGCACCAGTCCACTTTCTTTAATTCCTATATCTACAAAGCAGCCAAAATTGGTGATGTTGTTAATTATTCCCGGCAGTATCATTCCGGCCGTTAAATCGTCAATCGTATGAATGTGTTCGTTAAAAGAAAAAGTTTTTGCTTTTTCACGAGGGTCTAAACCTGGCTTTTTTAATTCAGCTACAATATCGTTTAGCGTCGGTAATCCGATGCTGTCTGTACAGTAATTTCTCAAGGTTATTTCGTTGAGTATTTTACTGTTTCCAATAAGGTCAGCGATGCTTAGTTTGCTGTCTTTCGCCATTTGTTTGACGATGGCATAACTCTCTGGGTGGACGGCGGAATCGTCCAATGGATTTTTTCCGTTTTTGATGCGTAAAAAACCAGCTCCTTGCTCAAAGGCTTTTGCTCCTAGTCGCTTTACTTTTTTAATTTCGCTACGCGATTTAAAAGCGCCGTTTTCTCCTCTGTAAGCAACAATATTTTCTGCTAGTTTTGGACCGATTCCCGATACATAACTTAGTAAGGACGTGCTAGCGGTATTGATATTTACACCTACTTTATTTACACAATGCTCTACTACAGTGTCTAATTGGTTGTTGAGTAATGTTTGGTCCACATCGTGTTGGTATTGCCCTACACCAATGGATTTGGCGTCTATTTTTACCAATTCTGCCAAGGGGTCAGCTAATCGTCTACCGATGGAAATAGCACCTCTTACGGTCACGTCATAATCTGGAAATTCGTCCCTGGCTATTTTGGAAGCTGAATAAATAGAGGCTCCTGCTTCACTGACTACAAAAACGTCTATGTCGCGGTCAAATGCAATGCTCTTGACCATGGCTTCGGTTTCCCTTGAGGCGGTTCCGTTTCCAATCGCAATCACTTCTATGTCAAAATTCTTCACTAAAACTTGAATGCGTTTAATGGCTTCCTTTTGTTGATTTTGTGGTGCGTGCGGGTAAATATTTTCGTTGTGCTGAATGTCTCCTCTTGCGTCTAAACAAACCAGTTTACATCCAGATCTAAATCCTGGGTCTAAGGCTAAAATACTTTTTTCTCCCAAGGGTGCTCCCAGTAATAATTGCTGGAGGTTTTTAGCGAATACGGTGATGGCTGCATTGTCTGCTTTTTCCTTTGCTAGCTTCAGGGCTTCTTTGGATAGGGAAGGGGCTAGTAATCGTTTATAGGCGTCTTCTATGGCTTCTGCAATTTCATCGGCACATGCGTTGTCCGAATTTATAATTTTATCTTCAATGCTCAAACGTGCACTCTCTTCGTCTATCGCTATTTTTAGGCGGATAAACCCTTCGCTTTCTGCTCTGAGTATTGCAAGTAAACGATGAGAAGGACAGCGTGTTAGTGGTTCGTCCCAGTTAAAATAGTCTCTGTATTTTTGAGCCTTTTCATCGTCTTTTTTGATTTTTATAACCGAAGAAGCGATGCTTGCTTTTTTAGCGTATTGTTTTCTTAAAAAGCTACGGACGTCGCTGCGTTCATTTACCCATTCGGCGATAATATGTCTTGCACCTTCCAGTGCGTCTTCAGGACTCGAAACCTCCTTATTGGTATACTTTAAAGCGAGGTCTTTTAACGTATTTGAACGTTGTGCCATAATTGTTTTGGCCAAGGGTTCTAATCCGTTTTTTCGAGCTGTATCCGCTTTAGTCTTTCGTTTCTTTTTAAAGGGAAGGTATATATCTTCTAAGATACTTAAATCTTGAGTACTGTTTATTTTTCGCTTTAAATCATCGGATAAAACACCTTGTTCCTGCAGTGCTTTTAAAATGGATTCCTTGCGTTTTTCAATGGTTTCGAATTGCTTTTTATACTTTATAATGTCCGCAATAGCTACTTCGTCTAAATTTCCGGTAAGTTCCTTTCTGTATCTAGCGATAAACGGAAGGGTACAATCTTCGTTTAATAGTTTGATAGTAGCTTCTAATCCTTTGGTCGGGATTTGTGTGATTTTTTGAATATATGCGGTAAGCGTCATTGTGTACAGGAGGTATTATTTAAAATACGGTGCATCGTTTTTGTGTTTAAAAAAAACGATGCACCGTATTAATGTAAGTGTATTGCTTTAAGTGCTGATATGTTGGTACTTAAAACTGTTTATTATATTTGGTCACCGGCAAACCATTCTGCATGTGAGCTACCGGTTTCTTGTAGTTTTAAAGCAAAAAGCTGTATGTCTTCAGGAAGGCGTGCTTTTATTTTTTCTGCAAAATCTATCAGCATCATTTCGCTYGTAGGTTGGTAGTCTACCAATATAACATCATGCCCTCTGTTTTTTAACTCTTGGGCTAATTCTACATGTGGTGTGTTTTTATTGAACACAGAGGCATGGTCAAATTTGTCCACAATTTCTGTAGTTACAATGCGTTTTAAATCACCAAAATCGATTACCATACCGCATTTCGGATTGTTGGTGTCAGCAATTGGAGTTCCAGTTACGGTAACTTCTAATTTATAACTGTGTCCATGTACATTTTTACATTTTCCGTCGTAGCCGTATAAGGCATGTCCGGTTTCAAAATCAAACTGTTTTGTAATTCTAATTTTCGCCATCATTAATCGTCTAAGTCTTTTCTGTTTTTTGCTCTGCTATAGGCCCAATATGCTAGTATTGCCAATAGGACAAACGGTAAATAAGTACCGATTACTATGCCTATTTGATAACCACCATCCGGGGCGTTTTCTATTTTTTCTTCGATATTAATTTGCTGTAATATCAATAATATATGCGACATCATTATTTTTTAAATTGTTGTAGGGCTTGTTTGGTGAAATCAGAAAGTACGAGCTTTCCGCTAATCAAAGCACGTTCTTTTAACAAGGTCTCCCAATGTTCTGTGCCTTCCCAAAAAACAGCTTTTAACTGTGTTAATGAAGCTGGATTGTAACTGGCTATTTTTTCTGAGAAATTTTTTAATGCACTATCCATTTCTTTTATGTTCTCATACACATGGGTGTAAAGACCTTTTTTTTGCGCCCAATAAGCATTTTGCCAATGTGTAGCATCCATTGCGAGTTCGCTGAATGCGGCAGTCCCCATTTTACGTGTAACTGCAGGTGCTATTACAAAGGGACCAATCCCAATGGTAAGTTCGGAAAGTTTAATAGAAGCAGCTTCTGTAGCAAAGCAATAGTCACATGCTGCTGCAAGTCCTACACCTCCGCCAACTGCCTTACCTTGAATCCTTCCAATAATAAGTTTGGAACATGAACGCATGGCATTTATAACATTGGCAAAGCCCATAAAAAATTCAGCGCCTTGGGTTTCGTTAGAAATAGCTATTAATTCATTGAAAGAAGCGCCTGCACAAAAGGCTTTTTCTTTTTCACTTTTTAGGATAATTACCTGCACCTCGTCATTCTCGCTTAAGTCCTTAAACGCTTTGCTTAGGCGTTCTAACAGGTTTGAAGGGAATGAGTTGCTTGCTGAGTGATAAAATTCGATGCTCGCAATTCCATCTTGAATTGACGTATATAAACTTCCGTTTTCCATGGTTTAAAGGTACTGCTTTTTGTCTAAATATTGCTTTCGAAATTTATAGACGAGTATTCCTCCTCGTAAGCACATCCAAATAGTGAATGCCAGCCATATTCCGTGTAATTTAAATCCGTAATAATCAGCAATTAAAAGCGTTGGAATAAATCCTAAAAATGTAGCAACTAACAATAGGTTACGCAACGTTACAGCGGCCGCAAGTCCTTTAAAAATTCCATCAAAAACAAAGGCAACGGCGTTTATAGGTTGCATAATTAATACGATCCAAAACACAGCGTAAAATGCTTCGAGTACAGCTGGGTCCTTAGAAAACATACGACCTATAGGGTAGTAAAATAGATAACAGGTTCCGGCCAGTAATACTGCAATAAAAATACTGTATTTGCTCAGTTTAAGACTTAAATCCCAGATAGCAGGGTAGTTTTTTTCTCCTAATAATCTCCCCGAAACTATGTTTCCAACGCTGGCGTATCCATCAATAAAGAAAGCGAAGAATAACCAAATCTGAAAGGCCATGGTCTGTGCCGCWATGTATTCGTTTCCATAACTTGTGGCAAARGAATTGGCGAGRTATAAGGCTATGTTTAAAACGGATGCWCTTATAAATAGATTAAAACTGATGCCGAGTAATCGTTTTATTTCTTTGTTAAAAGGGAAGACTAGTTTTAAGGAGAAAGGTGTTTTTTTAATCACTAAAACCAAGGTAAGGACAGCCATTACTCCTTGTGCAATTACACTGGCCCARGCGGCACCTTTTATGTGCATGGGTGGAATAAARCCGTCTATTCCGAAGACTAGKGCAAAATCTAATCCTACATTTAAAGTCGCTCCTACAATACTTATAACCATCGGCCAAAACGTATTTTGCATCCCTCTAAAAATTCCAAATGCAGAAAACAYAAATAGGGTAAGGGGCAATCCCAATGCTCGTATTTTATAATATTCCACGGAGTAATTAAGGATGATWCCTTCTGCATTGTAAAGTGCAAATATTTCGTCGATAAAAAAGATGGTTACGGCATAAATAATAACACTTAAAAATAAATTTATAACGATAATTTGWGCGGGAAGTGTGGCTATTTCATGTAGTTTTTTTGCGCCTAAATATTGCCCTACGATGGCGGAAATSGCAGAACGTGTTTGGGCTAAAATCCACACTAAAGCCGAGATAAAAGAACCTGCAAGTCCAACGGCGGCTAGTGCTTCTGTTGGATTTAGTTGAATGTTCCCTACAATAGCCGTATCCGTGATGGATAATAATGGTTCCGCTATTCCTGCAATAATTGCCGGAATGGCAAGCTTGTTTATGGATTTAAAATTGAGGCTTGTTTTTTTGTACATAGGTGTCGCTAAGAACGCGCATTAGAAGTGGTAAAAATTAATTTTTCAAAGCAATAAAAAGGGAACTTGCTTTGGGCTGGTAAATAGATGTCTCCCATTTGTAGGTAGCCTCTTTTACTATAAAATTGTTGATTTCTTTTGTTTTGACTGAACGTATCTAGGCGAATACTATCGTATTGCTGAGTGGCTGCATGGTTCTCTGCAAAATCCATTAATTGTTGGGCATAGCCTTTTTTTTGCTGTTGTGGGTCCACGGCCAAGCGATGAATGTAAACTGCTTTGTGATCGCTGTTTTTCCAGTGAATGGCATCGTATTCGACGTCTTTTAGAGGACTTAATACAATAGTTCCTATAATTTTTYYRTCAGATTTWAGGAGGTACATTTGTTTTAGTTGRATGTCTTTTTCTATWATTTCTAKGGATGGGTACTCCTCGTTCCATTGGAAGATGTCTTGCTTTTGTAATTCCATTGCACAGCGTTTTAAAAGCTGTATTATTTCTAAAGTATCCGTATTTTTTGCTAAAATAATCGACATATTTTTTTACATTTTTGAAATCAATAAATAATTTTTGTAGCTTCGTAAAACGTTTGCCAGAACAAATGTAACAAATGCTTTATGAAAACAATTCTAGTTCCAGTAAAAACCATCGAGAGAAGCGGCGTAATGTTGCAGTATGCCATAGATTTTGCTTCAGCTGTAAATGCTTCACTAATTGTANTACATTCTTACGGCGAAATTAGAATGGCAAACACCATCTCTAAGGTGGATGATGCCATGAAATCTTTAGCCGAAGATGAATTGCAATTATTAGTAACATCCATGGACGTGAAAAATGTGACTATTCAACAAGTCTGTACTAAAGGTAACATGCTGGATTGTATTTGGGAGATACAGCAAAAAGAGGAGATTGACTTAATGGTTGGGAAAACCCGTACAAATACRCGAAATCAACAGCTTTATATTGGGAAATTTRCAGGGGATATGATTCAGAAAATAGATTGTCCTATCATAATAGTTCCCAATAACTATGTCTTTAAACGAATAGATACCGTGTTAATGGCTATAAAATCGGGAATTTTAAAAAGGGGAGATGTGTTGGATCCTTTGCATATATTGCATTCCGAATTTAATATAACCTTGAATTTATTGCAGGTAATTACTCCTTATGTTAAAGAGAAAGACTTTGTGATAAACAAGGAGTTGAAAAATATTTGTAGCACTTTTAAAATYACKGAAAATGGGACCATATTTCAAGGTGTTTTAGAACATTTGAATGAAAACTATCCAGATATAATTTGCGTAATTCGTCGAAATAAAGGGTTTTTCGAAAAACTTTGGAAAGACAATAGCGTAAAAAGAGAAGATTTTGAAAGTAGAGTGCCTTTRCTTGTGTTGCGWGGTGATGCMTARGAYTGGAATGTACATTCGTGTAATTTCTTAGGTCTTTTGGCTGGCCAGCAATAAAGAACACTTCTTAGTGTCTATATAAYKGGGKACTTTTYTGTAGGGGATTAACTCGAAGAAASRGRCGCTGTTTTCTTGATGCTTTAAAATAAYTGTGTTCTTTWTAYTCCTTCTACAAACCATGACGTTTTTAAGCTTCCWAAAGCCATGGAGGTATTTYTTTTCTGTTGTTAATTCTTTTATTTTCTGTGTGTTATGACTGTAATGGAAAGCTTCTTTTACAGAGAGTTTCTGTGATTAAAAAACAGTAATAGATGGATTCTTGATAATAAAACCTATATTAGGGAACCTACTAATTGAACTTTCATCTTAATTGAATGTAATTATCTATTCAATTATTATATTTCAAACTCCATATTTCTTTTAATAAATAATTCTATTGTGCAATTTTTATTGCGCAACGGAACTACTAACCAATAAAATATATTTATTATGATTAAAAAAATAATTTCATCATTAATGATGGTAGTTATGGTATTTGGTACTGTAATTACGGTAAAAGCACAAGAGAAGGCCTATGTTATGTGGGAAAGCATCACGCTTACTCCTGACAATACTAAGTTAAAAGTATTGGAAACGAATATGAGAAAACACAATCAGACCTATCATAAAGAGGGGCCTTATAAAGCATATGTTTATCATATTTCAACAGGACCGAATATTGGTAAAATTGTTTGGGAGATGGGACCTTTAACATATTCTCATTTAGACAAACGACCTAAGGAAGGCGGGCATGATGAAGATTGGAGAGATAATATTCTCCCTTATGTAAAAAAGATGTCTAATGGTGAATATTGGAAAAAAGACAAGGAACTTTCTAATACAGACATGCTGGATCAAGACAATAATTCACATCCGCTATTGTATATACGATACCTTGAGGTGGTGAAAGGCGAAGGTCACAATGTCAAGTATTTATTTACTCAGATAAGTAAAACTGTGAAAGCTATGGAAGGTGAAAATCCTTGGAGTATATATTACAATGAGTTTCGTCAAGGTGATTTAGGTAGGCATATAGCGACGGTAAGTGCAATGAAAAATTGGGCGGAACTGGATAAAGACCAAGATTTTAAGGAGACATTTAAAAAAGTAAATGGAGAAAAGTCGTGGCAAGCATTTATTGAAAATATGAATGATACATTCTCAAATTCTTGGGATGAAATTTGGAGTTTCGATGCTAAAATGAGCGGGAGATAAAAATAGAAGATAACATGAATGTTCTTTTAGTAGGTTCTTTTTGTTTTCGTTTTTTWTATACTAAAATCCTTGTTTGAGAGCGCTGTAACTAATGTTGTGTTAGCGTCGCATTCTATTTTTGAGAAAGTAGTCTGTTGAAAGTCTTTATTGCGAGTAGTGTAAAGACTAAACCAATAGCACAGGTCACTACACAAACTATTGTGTTCTGTGTTAAATAGGCTTCTGGGACATTTGGACTTAGTAAGTTGGCTACGCCATACAGTAGAAATAATCCACCACCAATAACTCCCATAATAATTATGAGCACACTTACTGCGATCGAAGTACGGTATTCAAGAAAAAACATGTCTTTAGGTTTTGGTTTGATAGTAATATAACGATTTTCAGTTACAATTAAAAGTTTTTGAGGTGGAAATGTATTGATTTTTAAAGGGTTATAATTTATAGGGCTTAGCTCTTGGTAATAATTACTGTGTTTTTTATCCTCCTATGAGTGCTCAATACAATAGTTTTAGGAACTAATTTTTCGTTTAAATTGGATGTGATTTTAACCTCAATAATCCACTAAATAAAACCCACATTCAATATATCATAGCTAAGGATTATTGAAAAACTTSTAATTRTTCAAMWAMNATCAAACGGAATTTGTCTGGTGTATTCAAAAATTGCTTTTGATGATGTTTTACAGGCGAAGGTTATACTGTGTGATTATTGTGTAATCAAGGCTTAAAACAAGCTTTAAAGTTGTCAGAAATCATGTGACGCATACGGAATGGCAACCATGAGGATTAGTTAAAGGTTGGGGCTGCAATGGATAAATGACAATAATCATATACATTTCAAATCACCTTTTTTATATTTGAAACGTATTGTCCCTAAATCTAATTTTTTATGAAGGTGTAAAGAGATGGCTTATGCCACCTTGCATGTATAATTTGAAAGGGGTAAGCGCATATAATATACACATATAAGAGAGTTGTACACAAGCTTAAAAAAGAACTTGAAAAATTATGAAAAAGGTATTTTTAACAATTCTAACTGTAATAATTTGCTCTGTTGGATATGGACAAAAATTAAAATTTGGACTAAAGGGAGGAAYGAATTCTTCAAACACCAAGTTTACAGTTTTAGCCCAAGAAGGGTCATCTGAAAGGAAATATGACTCCCGAATTTCTTATTATATAGGTGGTTTTGTTGAGTATTTAACAAACCCTGAATCTAACAAATCAATCTCCTTGCAAGCAGAATTACAATATTCTAAACAGGGCTATTCATATAATAGGATAAGTGAGTTTGGTTTTACTTTTCAACTCGACCAACTAAATTTGCCGCTTACTATAAAGAAACCGCTTATCGATAATTTTTCAATTGTTGGCGGAATCTATTTAGGATATGTAACAAGCTCTAATGAAGAGTATGGGGGTAAAAAATTTCAACAGAATGAATACTTTAACTTTGATACTGGGCTCATTATAGGAACAGAATACTCATTTGATTTTGGCTTGTTTATGGAATTGAGGTATATGTATGGACTAGCTGATATGTCTGACTTCAAAAGTCAAGAATCAAATATTGAGCGCGAATACAAAAATAGAGTCTTTCAAATTGGTCTAGGATACACTTTTTGAAATAATTTTATTGAAAATTTCAATGTAACATGATAATTGAAAAAAGAATACAAAAGCCAGTGTACAGCACCTCATAAAATTTATGCTTACATTTTAACAAACCGATTTACTACAATCGAATAGTCTCCGAATTCCTAGTCGCACATATCTTATAAAAATCTGTTACGAGCGACAGACCATAAAATTTAAAAAATACTATGAAAGAATCAAAATTATTTCAAATAGTACTAATCTTCATTATATTATTAATCTCATGTAAAAGTGAAAAACCCTCAAAAAAAGTTGGGGATATAATTGTAGCCAAAAATATAGATTATGCATATTTACTTTCAAATAGAAGAGCTCCATTTGTTAAAGTGCGTTCAGATATTAATAAAATATTTGCCAATTCAGAAAATTTGGAGAAACAATATTTAGATTCCATCTATAAAATTTATGAAAGTAATAGACGCAAACATGAACAAGTTTGTAGGGATTTTATAAGAGAATTCCCTAATTCAAATACGAGTGCTAAAACGTTAAACACTTTCAAAACAACTTGGGAAAAAGATACTATCCTTGATTTATTCAAATTACTCCCAAAAGAAAGTAAAGAAACGAATTTAGGTAAATCGATAGCAAGATTTATTAAAATTAGTAGGAACCCTCAAATAGGGGAGAAATATGTTGATTTTGAGCAAGAAAATATAACCGGAAAAATGATAAAGCTCTCTGATGTTAAGGCAAAATACATTCTTGTAGAATTCTGGGCTTCTTGGTGTGGGCCGTGTAGACAAGCTAATACAACCTTGCTTAATAATTATAAAAAGTATAGAGATAAAGGTTTTGAAATACTAGGAGTGTCTTTAGACGAAAATAAGGAAATGTGGTTAAATGCAGTCAAAGTTGATAAATTAATATGGGAAAATGTTAGTGATTTAAAGGGTAGTGAAAATGAAGCAAGATTAATTTACAAGGTTAATGGAATTCCAGATAATATTCTGATTAATGAAAAAGGAATAATTATTGGGCGAAAATTGAGAGGAAATAGTTTAGAAAAGAAGCTTGAAGAACTTTTTGGAGAAAAAGCCAGCTTGTAATACTGGTAATCATAGCGCAAGGCACTAGAAAATATTGGGACTAACTCAAAAGCTCCTTTTTATGGGGGGGAATAATTGTATTAAAAAAATCAATTTCCAAGGTTGCTAATGCTCTTGTTGGGATGTAAACAAAGCGTTTATTTTAAAATAAAACGATGCATTACTTTGGTATCATTTTTTACAATATTAATTATCATTCAAGTATTTTTATTGCTAACCATTTGGCAATTACCTCAATATATGTATAATGATTCGTCAAAGTTCTTATGCTACCATGTGAAGTTAGTTCCATAGTGTCATTGCTTAATTTTTTATTGTAAAATGACAGCTATAAGTTTAAATTTGATGTTAATTGGACTGCAATTTTACCTCAACAACCCACTGAAAATTTATTAAAATGATGCTGGGTTTTAATGATGGTTTTCTCATTAAAATGTATATATTTGCATGCCTTTGTAGTTTTATTTGTTGCTTCCAATAGATAGCATTTCAATAAGACATAAATCAAAATTTAATGGGGCATTAGCTCAGTTGGCTAGAGCGTTTGGCTGGCAGCCAAGAGGTCATCGGTTCGACTCCGATATGCTCCACAGAAACCGTAAATCATTTGATTTGCGGTTTTTTTTATGTCTTTTTTTACTAGCGTTACCCTTCAATATCTGTTTGTGTAGTATACGTTTTGTTTTGGACTAAGAAACCCTATTTAATTTCGGGGAATTAATGATTC
>NVSD01000072.1 GCA_002401105.1 Flavobacteriaceae bacterium
TGCTCAAGAGAAATATAAAGCAGGAAATTCTTTTTTTGAAATAATGGAATATGTAAAAGCGGCTAAGGTTTATGAAAAGGAGTATATGAAGGGTGATAATTCAAGAGAATTGCTTGAGAAAATAGGGAATTCGTATTACTTTAATACAGATATGTATTCAGCTAATAAATGGTATGGTAAATTAATTTCATTATATGAAAAGGAGGTTTTACCTGAGTTTTATTTTAGATATGCGCAATCATTTAAGGGGATTGATAAACATGGTGCTTCAAAAAAATGGATAAAAAAGTATTTAGAAAAAGAGAATAATAGTAATGAAAGAACCGTTTATAATGAGATTTCGTTGAAAAGAACAAGAGATAATCAGTCAGATTTTAAACTGACGAATCTTTCTATAAATACAATGTTTTCAGATTTTGGACCTATGTACTATGGAGATAAGTTAATTTTTTCTTCAGCGAAAGTTTCGTTAAAAGTTAAAACTTCTAATCAACTTCTTTTTTCAAATCTCTTTATTGGTGATATTGATATCAATGGCCCAGATGTAATTTCTAGAAAAGACTTTTCAAAAAAAATAAATTCTAACTTTCATGAGGCTACCCTATGTTTTTCAGAAGATTTAAAAAAAGTGTATTATACTAGAAATAGYTATAATAGAAAAACACATAGCGTAGCTATTAATNAACTTAAAATTTATAGTGCAACTGCGATTGAAACAAAGAGAGGAAATATTGAATGGAGTGACTTTAAAGAATTACCCTTTAATAGTAATCTATATTCAACCGGACATCCTGCATTAAGCCCGGACGGTAAAAAGTTATACTTTGTGTCTGATATGCCAGGTACATTGGGTGAAACAGATATTTTTGTGGTTGATATATTGAATGATGATGATGAGTATTCTAAACCTAGAAATTTAGGGCCAAATATTAATACCTCAGGAAAAGAAATGTTTCCATTCATCACGAAGAAAAAGTTGTATTTTTCATCTGACGGATATGATGGTTTTGGAGGTTTAGATGTCTTTGAAAGTGAATATAACACTACTTTTCAATTGCCTGTGAATTTAGGGACTCCCTTAAATAGTGCTTTTGATGATTTTGGTTATATTGTTAAAGAAGACGTTAATAATGGTTTTGTGTGTTCTAATAGAAATGCAGGAAAAGGAGATGATGACATCTATTTTTTTGAGAGAAAACAACTGGGGATTTCTAATCAAATCATAAAAGGATATGTTTTTAATAGTGTGTTAGGAGAACGAATAGCCGAGGCAACAGTTAGTTTGTGTTTAAATACAGGGGATAAGATAGAAGAAACTATAACAGATATTAAGGGGGATTTTACTTTTCAAAAAGAATTGTTTATTGATAGAGAATATGTAATAAGGGTTGAAAATCGGGGTTATAAAAATGCCGAAAAAATTATGATACCAACTGCCAAGACCAACGAAATTATTGTTCCAATTGGCTTAAATGAAATTCATGATTTGATTGTAAGAGAAAATGGATTGCTTAAAATTAAAGTTGGAACTATTTATTTTGATCTTAATAAGTTTGATATAAGGAGAGATGCTGCTATAGAATTTGATAAGATTGTTTCTGTTTTGAATAAACACCCAGATATGATTATTGACATAGAATCACATACGGATTCTAGAGGGAGTGATGCTGATAATTTAATTTTATCAAATAAAAGAGCCATCGCAGGAAAAAAATATATTATTTCTAAAGGTATTAGTCCTGATAGAATTAGGAGAGCGGAAGGGTTTGGGGAGACGCGATTAAAGAACGATTGTAAAAATGGAAACCCTTGTTCAAAATTTATGCACCAACTAAATAGAAGGTCCGAATTTATCATCCTAAAAACTTAAATTGAAGTATGTGTTTTTTTTATTCTAAATCTATTTTGAAATGTGGATGCTCACTATTATAAATCGAATGATATAAAAATAGCTGTTTCAATTTTATTTCAGAAAGTAACTTGGAACTAGTATAAGAAGGAAATATCATTGTTTTTGTGGTCTAACAAATTGTACTATTTTCAAAAAAGAACAAAATTCTGGTTGGTAACCAGGGAGAAAACATCATTCATATGATTGTTTTATATAGTTAAATATTTGAGTTAATGTGTTTAAACGCACTAAGGGAGCCAAAATGGCTCCCTTAGTGCGTTTAAAATAGATTCGAATTTGTCGATTATCAATCCAATACATCGTAGAGACACAATGCATTGTGTCTCCTTACGCCCGCCCACACACATACACATACACATACACCCATATACACCCACACACACACACAAAAGAAAATCATTTCACAAATCACAAATAATCCCATTAAAAAGATTAAATAATTTTCAGCAAACAGTTCTCAATTTATAAGTGATATCTTATCCCGTAAAAAATTTGTGGTTTCCTATAATAAGATAAACGTATTTCGTACCTTTATAAAACATTTAAATAAAATCTTTAAAAACAACAACAACTGATGCCTTTAAATACAATGTCTCTAAAATATAATATCACTGCTTTTTTGATGCTGCTAGTCCTAGTGATTCAGGCACAAGAAACAGTTTCTAAACCCAATATAATTTACATAAATGTAGACGATTTAGGCTGGAATGATGTAGGGTATATGGGTGGTGATTATTACGAAACGCCTGTAATTGATAACTTAGCAACGGAAGGAATGTCATTTACCGATGGCTATGCTGCGGCAGCCAATTGTGCACCTAGTAGGGCTTGTTTAATAAGTGGTCAAAATACACCACGTCATGGAGTGTATACAGTATTGTCTTCTGAAAGAGGACATCCAAAAACAAGAAAAATAATYCCYATAAAAAACACCAAACACCTCACAGATGCCCAATTTACGATGGGCGAAATGTTTAAAAAGGCAGGTTATACCACAGGGACTTTTGGAAAGTGGCATGTGACAAAAAATCCATTAAAGGATGGTTTTGATGTAAATATTGGGGGAGATCATCGAGGGAATCCTGGTCGAGAAGGATATTCGGCGCCTTATAATAAATTACCCAATTTAGACATAGCGGATACAGGGGAGAATTTAACAGATAGATTGACCAATGAGGCAATTAAATTTATCCATGACAATAAAAATAAACCATTCTTTTTATACTTACCATACTATGCGGTACATACGCCTTTAATGGGGAAAAAGCACTTAGTAGAAAAGTACCAACAAAAAGCAGGAGCTCAAAGTCATAGAAATCCWATCTATGCGGCCATGGTKGAAAAYGTAGATACCAATATTGGACATTTATTGCAAACCTTGGAGGAGTTGAAYTTGACAGATAACACCTTGTTAGTTTTTACCTCTGACAATGGCGGAATTCGTTCTATTTCACATCAAGATCCACTAAGAGCTGGTAAAGGATCATATTATGAAGGAGGTACAAGAGTGCCTTATATTATTAAATGGCCAGGGAAAATTAAGCCGAATACTCAAAGTAATGTTCCGATTACGAATCTTGATTTCTTTCCTACATTTCAGTCTGTGTTGGGCTTAGAATTACCAAATAAAAAATTGGATGGTGTTAATTTAATGCCCTTGTTAAAAGGGAAGAAAATAGCAAAAAGAGCCTTGTATTGGCATTTTCCTATTTATTTACAAGCCTATAATAGCGATAATGACGATGGACGTGATCCTTTGTTTAGAACCCGACCTGGTTCTACGATGCGCTATGGAAAATGGAAGTTGCATCAATATTTTGAAGATGGAGCATTGGAATTGTACAATTTGAAAAAGGACTTGGGAGAACGTCATAATTTAGCAATGTCACATCCGAAAAAAGCTAAAGAATTATTAAAAAAATTAAATGCTTGGAGACAAGAAATAAAGGCACCTATCCCTTCGGAAATCAATCCGAAATACGAGGCGGGTTTTCAATCCAAACAGCGTAAAATAAAACATTAGAAATTGATTTATGAAAGAATGTAATATGTTTTTAGTGGCCTGTATTGTACTCGCTTTCACCAGTGCTAGCGTTCATGTACAAGCACAAAATAAACCGAATATCATTTATATTATGTTAGATGATGCGGGCTATGGAGATTTTGGAGCCTTCGGAGCACAGCAAGTTAAAACACCTGTTTTTGACCAATTGTGTAAGGAAGGAATTAAATTTACCAATCATTATTCTGGGTCGGCAGTATGTGCACCAACACGTAGTGTACTTATGACGGGCTTGGATACCGGGCATACGCCTAGAAGAGACAATACCGCCAAAGGTGGCAAACAAGCATTAATTGAAAAAAATGGTAGGCCCTTAGTTTTTTTAGGCGAAAATGATTTGACCGTGGCGCAATCGCTGAAAAATGCGGGCTATGTTACTGGAGGGATTGGAAAATGGGGCTTGGGGAATCCTGGCTCTAGTGGGGTGCCAGAGAAACAAGGTTTCGATTATTGGTTTGGTTATTTAGATCAAGTGCATGCCCACAATCACTTTCCAACCAAGATTTGGGATGGAGGTAAAATGATTGCTTTACCAGGAAACGAAGATGGAAAAAAAGAACAGTATGTGCCTTATATGCAAGAGGAAAAAACATTGGAATTTATTAAGAAAAACTATCAAAAACCATTTTTCTTATACTTAGCCTACACACCACCTCATAGCAAATTTGAAATTCCGAATAATGACCCCGTATTTGGGCAGTACAAAGGAATTAATGGAGGTGTTCAAGTGCAAAATTATGCTGCTATGATTACTAGAACTGATCAAACTGTAGGGGAAATAATGAACTTATTAAAAGAGCTTGATATAGACGATAATACCATTGTTTTTTATACGTCGGATAATGGACCTAATAAACAATTTAAAAAATATTTGAATAGTACAGGTGGTTTGCGAGGGGCAAAACGAAGCTTGTATGAAGGTGGTATTCGAGCGGCGATGGCCGTGCGTTGGCCAGGTAAAATTAAAGCAGGAACTACAAGTGATTTTATTTGGGATATGCGTGATTTTTTCCCAACAGCATGTGAAATTGTAAACACAAAAATACCTGAAAAATTGAGTGGAATGTCTGTGCTGAAAACACTTCAAGGAGGTCAGCAAAAAGGAAGAAAGTTCCATTACTGGGAAATTCACACACCGTTTCAGCAAGCAGTCCGTATGGGTAATTGGAAAGGAATTCGATTTGGAACGAAAGAAGCGTTGGAACTTTATAATTTAGAAACGGATGTTGCGGAAAAAAATGATGTGGCGGTAGATAATCCTGAAATTGTAAAAAAAATGGAGACATTTTTAAAAACAGCTCGCATTCCAACACCTTATTTTCCTGAAGTTGAATTTTCAAAAAAGAACAAAAAATAATGAACTATTTGTATCATAAAAAACAACTGTTATTATTGGTTTTCTTACTGGGAATTACGGTGGTTGCTCAGGGGCAGAAAAGTAAAAAATCAGTGTCAGAAAATAGACCAAACATCATTCTTATTTTAGCCGATGACTTAGGTTATGGAGATTTGAGTTGTTTTGGAAGTAAAAGAATAGCGACACCTCACTTGGATCAGATGGCTTCTGAAGGGATGAAATTTACGCAGTTTTATGCAAGTTCTGCCGTGTGTACACCTACACGAGTAGGAGTGCTTACGGGACAATATCCACTGCGTTTTAATGTGTCTACACATTTTAACGACCGTCAAATGTTTTTAAATAACAGCATGCTAACCATTCCAAAAGCCTTAAAAAAGCAGGGGTATACCAGCATGCATATTGGAAAATGGCATTTAGGAGGTTTGAACGAAAAACATATTTTAGACAGGGAAAATAGTATTCCAGGTCCTTTGCAACATGGTTTTGATCATTATTTGGCCATGGTGGAAGATCCGTTGTATCGTGGTCCTGCCATGCGGGAAAAACGTTTGTATAAAGATGCTGGAAAACACTTGGCATTGAATGATAAAATCCTCCCGCCAAACAACACGCATTGGACGACCTTGAAATTTGAATATGCACGTGATTTCATTAAAAATAGCACAAAAAGCAACCAACCTTTCTTTCTTAATTTATGGCTAGACGCACCACATTCACCCTACGAATCTTCGGAAAAAGGAGTGATGAAACAGTATAAAGATCGTGCCAAAGGAAATGATTTTTTATACCGAGGGATGGTGTCTCACTTGGATAAAGGAGTGGGTGGCATTCTTGAATTATTGAAGAAGTTAAATATTGACGAAAATACATTGGTCCTTTTTACCAGTGATAATGGTCCAGCGTATCAAGGAAGTCCTTCGCATTTTAAAGGTCGTAAAACKGATTTTCATGAAGGTGGAATTCGTGTGCCTATGATTGCATGGTGGCCTGGGAAGATTGMAAAAGGACAGCRCACAGATGTGATTGCAAATACCATGGATTTTCTCCCRACTTTTAATGCMTTAGCACAAGGGGRATTACYAAAYRAYACYGCKATTGATGGRATGGATATAAGTCCTGTACTTTTTAAGAATAAGGATTTGAAAGATAGAAAAACCATGTTTTGGGAAATTTCAAAACGKTATAAAAATAGTGGTAATTACAGGGSMGTAACGGATGTAAGAATGACACCTGTTGCCAATCAAATTGCAAGGAATAAGCAATGGAAATTGTTAGCTGTGGAAGGAAATCCTGTAGAATTGTATAATGTGGAAGAGGATCCTTATGAACGTTGGAATTTAATAACCCAATATCCAGAAATTGYGGCTAAGTTAAACCGTGAACTGCAAGAGTTTTTAAAGGAACCGAGAACTGAAAAACCCTATTAATATGAAGTTTAACCTATTGTTTTTCGGACTGTTTTCTGTACTTTGTATTACTTCATGTGATGCCCAAACAGCAGAAAAAAAGAAGACCATCAAACCAAATATTCTATTTGTATTGGCTGAAGATATCAGTACAGATTTAGAATGCTATGGAATGGAAGCCGTAAAAACRCCCGTGCTWAATMAATTGGCGAAAACGGGTATTTTGTTTACCCAAGCGTATGGGAACAATTCCATCTGTTCTCCGAGTCGTTCTAATATGATYACTGGGGTWCATCAGAATATTATCAATGCACAGCACCATCGTTCGAATCGGAAAATCCCCTTGGCATCGCCTTATAAACCGATTACTTCTTATTTGAGAGATGAAGGCTATACCTGTATTTTGGGAAGTAATTTGGTAAGAGGTAAAGGACGTAAAATAGATGTAAATTTTAAGCATAATGCCATTGGGGAATATGACGGAGTGAATCAATTTGGTTTGTTTGATAAGCTAGGTGATATTACAAAAGAAGATCAACCATTTTTTGCACAAGTAACATTAATCGTTACCCATAGAGGGGATTGGTGGAATGCCATTCGAGAGCAATCTACCCATAAAGTAGATCCAACCAAGGTTGTATTATCACCTCATTATGCAGATACGCCTGTTATCCGTGAAGATTGGGCCAAATACCTAGATCAAATGGAGTATATGGACTATGAGATGGGACTTTTGCTAGACGATTTAAAACAAAAAGGAATGGCGGACAATACCATCATTATTTTTATAGGAGATAATGGACGTTGTAATATTCGTGGTAAAGGTTATTTGTACGAACCAGCATTACATTTACCTTTAATTGTAAACTGGCCGGCAGGAATTACTGGAGGTAAAAAAGAGGAGCGCTTAGTCGCTTCTGTAGATGTGGCTGCGACTATTTTAGAAGCTGCAGGCGTGGAACTCCCAGATTATATGACGGCGAAATCCATCATCAAAAAACAAGAAAAACCGAGGGATTATATCTATTCAGCAAGGGATTTATGGGATGAGGTGTTGGAGCAGTCCAGAGCCATCACAACGAAGGAATATCGCTATATAAAAAATCATATCACGGAACAATCCTATGATGCACACCAAGCGTATTTAGAATTTCACCGTCCTGCAGTCCATGTAATGCGCGATTTGTATAAAAAAGGAGCATTGACGGAATTACAAAGTAAATTTTTTAGCCCTCAAAAAGAAGCAGAGGAATTGTACGATATCGTAAATGATCCTTTTGAAACTAAAAATTTGATAAACGATGTAGCATTTACATCCGTAGCCAATCAAATGAGAGGGTATTACAACGATTGGAATCAAAAAAATCACGATCATGGTTTGGATCCCATTCAATGGGAAAACTGTCCTGCACCAAAAGCAGGTGTTATCTTGGAATGGTTGCAAAAGGAGCGGCCAGAAATTATAAAACAAATGGAAGCTGGGATAGAACCTGGTTTTGGGAAGATTAAGAAAGCATATAGAAATAGAGATAAAAAAACGAATAATGAGGATTAAACATTTAATACTAGGGCTGAGTTTATGTATAGGAGCCATAAGTTACGCCCAAGAAAAACCGAATATCATTTTAATAATGGCCGACGATTTGGGCTGGGGAGATGTAGGGTTTAACGGACAGACAAAAATAAAAACACCCCATATAGATCAATTGGCAAAAGAGGGAATTATCATGAATAATTTCTATGCTGGTTCTGCAGTCTGTGGACCTTCTAGAGCGAGTTTAATTACAGGGAAACATACAGGTCACGGGAGCGTTCGTGGGAATCCTAGATGGACAGCATCCGGGAAGCCGGTGGATATAAAATCTGAAGAAATTACCTTAGCAGAGGAGTTAAAACGAGCAGGATATACCACAGGAATTATTGGAAAATGGGGCTTAGCAGAAAACTTAGGAGAGGGGAAACCAAACAATCAAGGATTTGACTATTTTTATGGGTTCAATCAGCACATGCCAGCACATCACTATTACCCAGATTCTATTTGGTTGAATGATAAAAAAGTGGTGATTAAAGGGAATAATTGGAAAAAGAAAGAACAACACTATTCTCAAGATTTATTTACAGAGAAAGGTCATGAGTTTATAGCCGCAAATAGTAAAAAACCATTTTTCTTGTATATGGCATACACTGTACCCCAKTTTGAATTAACGGTGCCAGAAGATGCTAAAACACAATATCGAGATAAAGGATGGCCTCTTAGAAAAATGAAACCAGGGCATTATTTACACGACGAAAATGGACATGTTACCTACGCAGCCATGGTGTCTAGATTGGATGGTTATTTAGGAGCTATTATGGAACAATTAAAGGAGTTGGGGATTGAGGATAACACACTTGTTATTTTTACGAGTGATAATGGACATGAATACGATTCCTTAAGAAATGAGTTTTTTAATAGCAACGGGCCTTATAAAGGAATGAAAAGAGACTTGTACGAAGGTGGAATAAAAATGCCTTTTGTGGCGAAATGGCCCGGAGTAATTGCTCCGAATACTAGCTCAGATCATATTTCCGCTTTTTGGGATGTATTACCAACTTTTTGTGAGTTGGCAGGTGTTGAGGTACGCTCTAATACCGATGGTATTTCTTATCTGCCTGCTTTAAAAGGACAAAAACAGGAAAAACATGACTATTTGTATTGGGAGTTTAACGAGGGTAGAGGACCTGTTCAAGCCTTGAGAAAAGGTAAATGGAAATTATTGAAACGTTATCAAAAAGACATAGAATTATACGATTTGTCGGTGGATGAAGGTGAACAAAATAACCTAGCAATTAGCCATCCGAAACGCTTGAAAAAGATGTTGAAAAAGTTAAAAAATGCAAGGACATACAATGCAGAGTTTCCGTTGCGTAAGCTGAATTAGCTTTATAGTATTATTGAATAAAAATGCCCCTTGTCAAAGGGGTATTTTTTTTTCAGCGACATYCTAATGTATTGGGTTTGTTGTGAGTCTATTAAGAAATAGGATGATTTTTTGGGATAAAGCAGGAAGTGTATGAGCACAATCTTATTATTGCAGGAGAATTATTAGTTGTTGGTCGATTTAATAGTATTTTTTCTAATTATATGCTGCAACTTAGCGGGTATAAATTTATCATTTGAAATCTAATAAATTATGAATAAACCCCTCCTTGAAAAATTCATCTTTCTTTGTTTTATACTCGTGTTTTCTTTGCATTCTATTGCACAAACAAAAGATATATACCATAGCAAATGGATCGATTTTAATAAAAACGGTAACAAAGAAGTTTATGAAGATCAGACCCAGTCTATAGAGGATAGAATTAATAATTTACTGTCTTTAATGACGGTGGATGAAAAGACCAATCAGCTGGTGACTTTATACGGGTATGGGCGTGTTGCAAAAGAGGAGATTCCAACCGCATCTTGGAAAAACGAATTGTGGAAAGATGGATTGGCAAATATTGATGAACCCTCCAATGGAGTGTCCACCAAAGCTAAGTTTTCATTTCCTTATAGTAAACATGTTTGGGCATTAAATAAAATTCAAACATTTTTTATTGAAGAAACTAGAATGGGGATTCCCGTAGAATTTACCAATGAGGGGATTCGTGGCTTAAATCATGTGAAGGCTACTTCTTTTCCAGCACAAATAGGAATGGGCTCCACTTGGAATCCCGAATTATTGTATAAAGTAGGACAAGTTATAGGGAAAGAAGCATATACTCTAGGTTATCATAATATATATTCACCTGTTTTGGATGTGGCTAGAGATCAACGTTGGGGACGAATTGTAGAAAGTTTTGGAGAAGATCCTTATTTGGTTTCTGAGTATGGAGTACAAATTAGTAAAGGAATTCAAGAACAGGGTGTTGTAAATAGTTTGAAACATTTTGCCGTTTATTCAGCTCCAAAAGGAGGGAGAGATGGGCATGTGAGATTAGATCCTCATGTAGCTCCACGCGATATGCATCTGATGTACTTATCGCCATTTAAAAGAGTGATAAAAGAAACGAATATTATGGGGGTTATGAGCTCTTATAATGATTATGATGGTATTCCTGTTACAGGAAGTCATTATTTTTTAACGGAAYTAYTAAGAGATACCTATGGTTTTAAAGGTTATGTTGTGTCGGATAGCGATGCTTTAATTCATTTGTATTCTAAGCATCATGTCGTGGATTCTTATAAGCAAGCAATTCTTAAATCTGTGACTGCTGGGCTTAATGTGCGTACCACATTTAATCATCCTGAAAACTTTATAAAGCCATTGAGGGAACTTGTAAACGAAGGTTCAATTTCTATTGCCTTGTTGGATAAGCGAGTGAAAGATGTATTGTTTGTTAAATTCACAGAAGGTCTTTTTAATACTCCTTATAGAGAGGAAGCAAAAGCGGATATAATAGTTAAGAATAAAGACCATATAGCACTTTCTTTAGAGGCGTCTAGGGAGTCAATCATTTTATTAAAAAATGAGAATAACACATTGCCTTTAGATAAAAATAAACTAAAAAATGTGTTGGTTTGTGGACCAACGGCAAAATCCGTAAGTAGCTCCATTAGTAGGTATGGAGCTTTAAAAACAGATGTAATTTCAGGTTATCGTGGAATTAAAGAGTTTTTGGGAGCGGATGTTACAGTTACTTTTTCTGAGGGGATTGACATAAAAGATGAACAATGGCCAGATTCGGAAATTTTTGATGTGCCTTTAACTGACAGAGAGAATGCGATGATTGCGGAGGCTGTTTCTAAAGCCAAAAAATCGGATGCTATCGTGCTTTTTGTGGGAGAAGATGAAAAAATGGTAGGTGAAAATTTAAGTAGAACAAGTTTAGATTTACCGGGGCATCAACAAAAATTGCTAACTGCATTATCCAAAATGGGAAAACCGTTAATTGTAGTGTTGATAAATGGACATCCCTTATCAACCAATTATGCAGATAGACAAGCGGATGCAATTTTAGAAGCATGGTTTCCTGGAGAGTATGGCGGACAGGCCATAGCCGAAGTGATTTTTGGAGATTATAATCCTGGAGGTAAATTACCTGTAACTGTACTTAGGAGCGTGGGGCAAATACCTTATAATTTTCCATACAAACCAAGTTCACAAGGAGGGCAAGCAAAAGAAGGTCCCAATGGGAGTGGTGAAAGTAGAATAGTAACTGAATTGTATCCTTTTGGTTTTGGACTGAGTTATACTTCCTTCGAGTATTCCAATTTAAGAATAGAGAATACCATGTCTACTACAGACGGAACAGTAACAATTAATTTTGATGTCGAAAATACGGGAGGAGTTAAAGGAGATGTTGTTCCTCAATTATATGTAAACGACGTAGTGAGCTCTGTTACCTTTTATAAATGGCAATTACGAGGTTTCAAGCGTGTTCACTTAAAACCAGGAGAGAAAAAATCGTTAAGTTTTATATTGAAACCAGATGATTTAACAATCATTAATGAAGACTTTAAGTTTGTAACCGAAAAAGGAGAATTTAAAATTTCTATAGGGAACTCATCAACAGACTTTCAATTAGAAGGTACATTTCAAATAGCACAATAATATATCATATGAAATCATTTTATTTTAAAAAAGCAACAATTTCAGGGCTGCTGATACTTAGTTCCTTTATTGGCTGTAAAGAAAAGAATACAGCAACTCTAGAAAAACAAGAGGTGGACCTTATAAGTTATGTAGATCCTTTTATTGGAACGGGTTTTCACGGTCATACCTTTCCGGGGCCTGTAATGCCCAACGGAATGGTGCAGTTAAGTCCAGATACGAAACTAAATGGTTGGGATGCCTCTAGTGGATATCATTATGATGATGATACTATTTATGGGTTTTCTCATACTCATTTAAGTGGGACTGGTATCGGTGATATGGGGGATATTTTACTCTTGCCTTTTACGGGAGATACGGAAGAAAAACCGGTAGCTATTTTTGATAAAAAAAATGAACAGGCTACTGTAGGTCATTATTCGGTTCAGTTTAGCAACTATAATGTGAAAGCAGAATTAGCGGCTACGACAAGAGTTGGGATGCATCAATATCATTTTAAGGCTAGTGATTCAAAAAAAGTAATGTTTGATGTGGGGAATATATTACAGCGCACCTGGGGACATAGCAATATCTATAATGAACTTGAAATTATAGATAATAAAACAATCAGAGGATTAAAACATTCAAGTGGTTGGGCCAATGATCACAAAGTATATTTCTATGCTAAATTCTCAAGTCCTTTTGTGGTGGAACAAGTTGTTTCAGATGATAAAAAGAGTGAGAAATCCCAAAAATATACAGGGAAGAATGTGTATGCGTATTTAAAATTTACGGAATTAGAAAACAATACACCACTTCAAATTAAAGTGAGTATTTCTTCTGTAGACACACAAGGAGCACAAAATAATATGGARGTTGAACTTCCKGGATGGGATTTTGAACAGGTAAAAACCGCCACWAAAAATGCTTGGAGAGCCTCTTTAAATAGAATTAARGTAAGYACTTCAAATACGGAYGATTTAAAAATATTTTATACSGCTTTGTAYCATAGTTCTATTGCYCCWATGATATACSAAGATTGTGAYGGTCGTTAYMGAGGWATGGATAAAARAATACGWCAATCWGGWGAKAATGARWMRAATTATACGGTGTAYTCACTWTGGGATACSTTTAGAGCATTGCATCCTTTAATGACGATTATAGATGAAGAAAAGTCGGCGTTGTGGGTGAATAATTTAATGCAAAAATACGAGGAAGGTGGCGTGCTGCCGATGTGGCCATTGGCTTCTAATTATACAGGGACCATGGTGGGCTATCCTGCTGTTGCAAATATAGCCGATGCCTTGGCAAAGGGGATTCCTGGGATTGATAAAAAGTTAGCATTGGAATCTTCGCTAAATAGTGCCATGTATAAACCTTGGTTGGTGGAAAACACGAAGAATTCACGTAAAAAAAGGTTGATGCCTTTGTATAATAAATTTGTAAATGAAGGCAAACACATCCCTGCGGATAAGATTGTGAAATCAGTTTCTTTTGGCTTGGAAATGTCCTATTACGATTGGTGTATTGCACAAATAGCTTCCTTTAATAAGAACGATTCACTCGTAAACGTTTTTGAGAAAAGAGCGAAAAATTACCAGCATTATTTTAATGCTGAAACAGGATTTATGAGAGGTAAAAATGAAGATGGATCGTGGAAAACGCCATTCAATCCAAAGTATTCAAGTCATGAAAAATCTGAATATACAGAAGGGAACGCCTGGCAATGGACTTGGTTTGTACCGCATGATGTGGATGGATTTATGAACTTATATAAAAATAAAGAAACATTTATTCAGAAATTAGACACCTTATTTAGTACATCCTCAGAAATTGTTGGGGAGGACGCAAGTGGTGATATTACTGGATTAATTGGGCAATACGCTCATGGAAACGAGCCGAGTCRTCATATTGCWTATTTGTACACCTACGCTGGACAGGCATGGAAAACACAGGAATTGGTAGATCAAATAYTAAARCAATTTTATTCTAGTAAACCTGATGGGATTATCGGGAATGAAGATTGCGGACAAATGTCGGCTTGGTATATTTTMRRYGSCRKRGKYWTYKRYSAAKTWSYTSMTGRRAMYMYYRSYWRYMYSMWKSGRRRAMMYYKAYTYRWKMCYGWWRAMWYKCMAWWRSSKAATGGGAAAAAATTCAGCATTATTTCTGAGAATAACAGTGCTAAAAATAAGTATGTACAAGCATTTTATATCAACAATGTAAAACAAGAAACACTGTTTTTTACACATAGTGATATAAAAGCGGGTAGCACATTAAAAATTGTGATGGGTGAGCGTCCTGTTAAATAAATGTAACGAATAAATTAAAAAATATGAAACGAGGAATTGGCCTACTATTATTTTTAATTCATACAGTGTTATTTGGACAAGTGGGGGTCGCTGTACTTCAAAATTCGGAACCAACTCAATTGTCCTTAGCTAATTCAAGCGGTTTAATTACCTTAGATTCTCCATGGGTTTTTAGAAAAACAACAACGGAAGA
>NVSD01000073.1 GCA_002401105.1 Flavobacteriaceae bacterium
TTTCTGAAGCTCCTGCTCCTCTACGTTGAATTACTACTCCTCTAAAAAACTGAGTTCTTGTTTTTTCACCCTCTTTAATTTCGTAATAAACAGTGATAGTATCTCCTGCTTTGAAATCTTCAAATTTGTTTTTTGCAACAAACTCGTCCTGTACGAATTTAATTAATGCTTCCATGTTGTATTGTATAATAATAGTTTTCAAAAGCAACATTCACGATTCTCGTCAGAGGTTGGTTTTGGAAATGCAAAAGTAATGCTTTTTTTTAATTAGACAAGCCTTCTTGTTAAAGTAAATCTGGTCTAATGGATTCAGTTCTAGCCATGGCTTGCTCATTTCGCCAATCGTCTATTTTAGGGAAGTTCCCTGAGAGTAAAACGGCTGGAACTTTCATGCCTTTGTATTCTGCGGGTCTTGTGTACACAGGAGGTGATAATAAATTGTCCTGAAAAGAGTCGGTTAGGGCAGAAGTTTCGTCTCCTAATACTCCTGGAATTAATCGGATAATAGTATCACATAATACCGCAGCACCTAATTCGCCACCACTCAATACATAATCGCCAATAGAAATTTCCTTGGTGATGTGCATTTCTCGAATGCGATGATCCACTCCTTTATAATGACCGCATAAAATTAATATGTTTTCAGCCATGGACAAAGTGTTTGCAGTCCGTTGATTTAAGGTCGGAGCGTCCGGAGTCATATAAATGATTTCGTCGTAATCCCGTTCTTTTTTTAACTGGCTGATGCATTCGTCTATGGGTTCTATCATCAATACCATACCGGCACCTCCTCCAAATTGGTAGTCGTCTATTTTTCCATATTTATTCAAAGCAAATTTTCGAAGGTCATGAAAATGGACCTCTGCCATTTTCTTGTCAATGGCCCTTTTCATAATAGAAAATTCAAAAGGACTTTTAATTAAATCTGGTGAAACTGTAATAATATCTATGCGCATGGGGCAAAGATAGTATTCTCAATTTTCTTTAGTATCTTTTCTCTTCTCTTTTTTCTTAATCACCAGTCACCAGTCATCAGTCACTATTCACCAACCTCCGCTCTAATCATCCTATCTGCTTTAAACATATCCTGTTTGAGGTGTACATTTTTAAAACCATGATTTTTTACCAAGTCCAGCGTTTCTTTTCCTAAATATTGATTGATTTCAAAAAACAAATGTCCGTCAGGTGTTAAATRATGYYTTGCTAATGCCGCAATTTTATCATAAAAAAGTAACGGATTATCATCAGCGACAAACAATGCGGTATGTGGTTCATGTTCCAATACGTTTTTTTGAATCTCCTTTTTCTCCAACTCTCGTACATAAGGTGGATTGCTYACRATAATGTCAAATTTTTGRGMTAGMGWRGKTGYRKTTAARATATCSAYCRWTTTRAAWGYKACAGARACATTGTTTAAKAKSGCATTGGARSKCGCTATRATYAATGCTTYTTCGGARATRTCRTAGGCSGTWACWKKTGCRTTTRSWARSTTTTTAGCYAAGGAWATMGCRATRCAWCCWGAGCCMGTACCRATRTCTAAWATGGATATTTTTTSTTGWTKRTCWKYTAYRGWTTCRAGAATCCAAGYMACYARYTCTTCGGTTTCTGGTCTTGGAATTAAGGTGTGTTCGTTTAATTTAAAAGGGAATCCGTAAAATTCGGTCTCTCCTATAATATATTGCAAGGGCTTGTGCGCTTTTAATTGCTCTAATGCGTGGTTTAATTTTATAAGATGATCCTCCTTAATTACAGAATCGGCTTCCATTACTATATCTACACGTGAAAAATCCAAGATGTCTTCCGCGAGCAAATTAAAAAAGGAAAGCACTTCCGTTTCGGGGTAGTGTTTTTCTAAGTTTGATAAAAAGTGCTTTTTATAATTTTTTAAAATCATTGTTATAGGTCTTTAAGCATCCAAACATCACAGGAAAAATGTCCTGTATTCCCAATGCGATTGTCAATATAGTTGAAGCCCGATTTTTTATATAAAACTTGTGCGGCGGTCATATAGGGGAGGGTTTCTAAATAACATTGATTGAACCCGTTCTTCTTTGCAAAAATAAGACATTTTYCCATCATAATGGCKCCCATTCCTATRCCTCTTACGGCAYTTGAAAAATACATTTTTTGAAGCTCACATATATTTTGATGATTGTCTTCCAAGGCCATTATGCCTGCGCCTCCCACAATTTCTCCGTCTTTTTCTATAATATAATAAATAGATTTGTCGTTTTTGTAGGTTTCATATAAATAATCTAAATGAGGGTCCGCATAGGCCGTTCCTTCTAATGGTGCCTTAAATTCTATTAATACAGCCCTAATAACTGCTGCTATTTTTTTATTGTCTTTTTTTTCGATGGGACGAATTTCTATGATTGGATTCATTTTTAGAAAGCTTACATTTGCGGTAAAATTACGAAATTGTTGAAAATGAAAAAGTTATTAGTAATATTTGTGTTTTTAGGACTCGTTTCCTGCACTATAAGTAAGGCTCCTGAGTTTGTTGGAGTAGAAGATGTCAGTATTCAAAAGTTTGACGGTAAGGAGATTGAAGTACTTGCGTCTTTAAAATTCTTAAACCCTAACAGCCTTGGAGGTAGTTTAAGATGTGATGATATAAAAGTGTTGGTCAATGATTTAAATGTGGGTGTTGTCAGTGCTGAATTGTTTGAAATACCATCAAAAAAAGCATTTACGGTGCCGGTGCTAGCTAAGATTCCCTACGATCARTTGTTTAAAAGAGATCGAAAAAATCTACTAAAAAATATTTTAAATGTGCTACTTGAACAAAAACTAAAAATAACATATACGGGGAATGTTACCTATAAATTAGGGAAATTAACCTACGATTATCCATTGAATTATTCAGATACCATCTTCTTAAAAAGAAACTAAAAATGTCAGATACTTTATACATGCAACGTTGCATTCAAATTGCCAAAAACGGGCTAGGGCAAACACGTCCAAATCCTATGGTAGGAAGTGTAATTGTATGTGATGGGGAAATTATAGGAGAAGGATTTACCAGTGCTTATGGCGGAAATCATGCCGAAGTAAATGCAATTAATGCGGTTAAAAATAAGGAGCTTTTAAAAAAGTCAACAATTTATGTAACCTTGGAACCTTGTGCTCATTTTGGAAAAACACCGCCTTGTGCATCTTTAATTATCGCACATAAAATTCCCACTATTGTGATTGGTACCGTGGATCCATTTAGTAAGGTTGCAGGAAAAGGAATTCAAATGCTCAAAGATGCTGGTTGTACCGTTACTGTCGGAATTTTGGAGGATGCTTGTCTGGAACATCACAAGCGTTTTTTGACGTTTCATGGTAAAAAACGTCCGTTTATTGTCTTGAAATGGGCGGAGACACAAGATGGGTTTATTGATGTTGAACGAAAAGAAACGGAGCTAGAAAATGCCAAGCCTAATTGGATTACCAATCGGTTCTCTCGTCAATATGTGCATAAGATTCGAGCAGAAGAACAGGCTGTTTTTGTAGGGACTAATACAGTGATTAATGACAATCCATCCTTAAATGTAAGGGATTGGTCTGGACAGAATCCTGTGCGAGTAATTTTAGATAGATTATTGAGAATCCCTTTAGATTATGCGGTATTTGACAATAAAGTAAAGACGCTAGTTTTTACGGAAGGCTCTAGAAAGGATACAGCAACTACCTCTTATAAAAAAATCGATTTTTCTAAGGATTTTGTTGCTACTATTTGTGAAGTGCTTTACAAAGAAAATATACAATCTGTATTGATAGAAGGCGGTAAAAAAACCTTACAAAGTTTTATTGATGCCGATATTTGGGACGAGGCTTTTGTGTTTGTAGGGGATTCTAAATTTATAAAAGGGCTTCAGGCTCCTATCCTTCAAGGAACACTTATAACGACAGTGTTGTTAGGGAAGGATGTACTCAAAAAATATAAAAATCCATGTTAGATTTATTGTTTTCAGTATTATTAACAGGAATATTGTTCCTTGTTTTTAAAGGGTTTAATGCGTTTAAAATAGATAATTTGCAAGCGATTATTGTAAATTACATCGTGGCATTTAGCATTGGATTTTCGATGTCAAACAGTACCGTCAGTTTTAGTGAGATTCCTAGTCAACCATGGTTTATAGGGACTTTAGTTTTGGGAGCATTGTTTATTACCGTGTTTAATGTATTGGCTTTGACTACTCAGAGGTTCGGTTTTTCTGTGGTTTCTGTTGCTTCAAAAATGAGCTTAGTAATTCCCGTAGTTTTTGCKGTATTTATGTACGGTGATATCTTGAATGGCGCAAAAATCATAGGATTGTTATTGGCGTTGTTGGCCGTGTATTTTATCACTAAAAGGAAAGAGGATTCACAGGACTTTGATAAAAGACAATTGTATTTACCATTGGCGTTGTTTATAGGGGCAGGGGTATTGGATACTTTATTAAATTATATAGAAACCACCTATGTGGGCAGTTCAGAATTTGAATTGTTTACCGCCACCATTTTTATGGTAGCGGGTGTTTTTGGTCTGCTTGTGATGCTTGTAAGAATAGTTGTTTTCAAAAAGAAGTGCATTATAAATGCTAAAAATATTCTAGGAGGTATTTGTTTGGGGGTCCCTAATTATTTTTCTATCTATTATTTGTTAAAAGCATTAAATACCGAAGGAATAAGTAGTGCTACTATTTTTACAATTAATAATGTGGCGGTTGTTTTATTAGCTACTATCATAGGGCTGTTGTTTTTTAAAGAGCGCTTGAGTAGGTTAAATTGGCTTGGAGCCATCCTGTCGATACTTGCTATTTTAATGTTTTATTTATAGGAGCCTCCGTTTTTTCGAACAGTTCKATAACAGCTTCTCCATTGGATTTTTTATAGCCTCTAAACATTCCATCGGTGTTGAAATCCCAAAATACATCACCGTTTTTATCTATTAAAATCATGCCTCCTTTTCCTCCTAGAGGTGCTATTTGATTAAAAATAACCTCGTGTAATGCTTTTTTAGGAGATGCTTTGGTGTATTTAATAATGGAAGATACCTCATGTGCAGCTACGGTTCTTATAAAATATTCTCCCGTTCCTGTACTCGAGATACCGCAAGTTGCGTTGTTAGCATAGGTACCTGCTCCGATAATAGGGGAGTCACCAATACGACCGTATTTTTTATTAGTCATTCCTCCAGTAGAGGTTCCTGCGGAGATGGTGCCGTTTTGGTCCATGGCTACTGCGCCTACCGTTCCGTATTTATGGTCATCTATTAAGGCGTGGTCTAGCAAAAAGGCACTATGGTCTAGGGTAGTGGTGTCTTTTCCTTGAATGTTCTGAAGTTGATTGAACCTTTTTTCCGTATAAAAATAGTTGGAAGGTACCATTTGAGCACCATGCATTTTTACTAATAGTTCTGCGCCTTTTCCTGAAAGTAGCACGTGTTTGGAGCTATCCAATACAATATTTGCGGCAAGAATTGGGTTTTTTACATGGTTAATTCCTGCTACAGCACCTGTATTTAAAGTACTTCCATTCATTATCGACGCATCCATTTCTTGTTTTCCTTCGCTATTAAAAACAGCACCTTTACCTGCATTGAACAATGGTGAATCTTCTAGAATAACGATAGCTGCTTGAACGGCCTTGATGGAACTACCTCCATTTTCAAGTATGTCGTAACCAGCATTTATAGCCGAATTCAACTTTTCCTTATAGGCTTTTTTTTGTGCTTCAGAGAAATTTTTACTGACAATACCTCCAGCGCCACCATGAATTACGATGGAATATTGAGGTTTTTTGAGCTTGTTTAATTCCTTGGTATTGTCTTGTTTACTACAGCTAAGTATTAGAAAAACACTTAAAATGAGGAAGGATATTTTATGCATAAGTATGTTTTTAAGTTCAAATATATTTAATAATTCTCAATTAATTGAGCTTCACTTTATATATTTGTCGCAAAATAATGCATATCGAAATTAAAGATACATACAGAACCGTTGTGAAACCTTGCCAAGGAGAAATCCATAAGGTTAAAGGAAGTAAATTTATAGGAATAGCCATTCCTGTAGAGACAGAAGATGATATAAAGAGTTGTTTATCAAGGGTTAAGAAGGAGTTTTATGATGCTAGACATTGGTGTTATGCTTGGCGTTTAGGTACGGAAATATTCAGATTTAGAGCGAATGATGATGGAGAACCGAGTAATTCTGCAGGGCAACCGATTTATGGACAACTTTTATCTCACGATGTGACGAATGTCTTAATAGTGGTGGTTCGTTATTTTGGCGGGGTAAAGCTAGGCGTAGGTGGGCTTGTGTCGGCATATAAGATAGGAGCGCAACTTGCATTGGAGTCTTCTACAATTGTTGAAAGGATCATTTGTGTACAATTTAAACTAGTATTTGATTATCCACATATGAACAAAGTTATGCGGATAATCAAAGAGAATAAGTTGGAAATAGTGACTCAAAAAATGGAACTGAATTGTGAATATATACTCTTAGTTCGCAAGAGTGAAGCCGCTAAAATTCACCAACTGTACGTCAGTTTAAGGTGCCTGACTATTAAGGAAATTAACATTTAAAAGCCCTTTATTTTTTGCATAAAATATGCGGGTATTCTGCAAGGTTTATTCTTCTTCATGTCAATAAATACCAAGGTGCTTTCCCCCGTTGTTAACAATACATTTTTTTCGTTTAATATTTCGTATTTAAATACTATTTTTGCAGACGGTTTCGCTGTTAATGTTGTTTTCAGTGTGAGTAAGTCGTCGTATTTTGCTGGTTTTAAGTAATTTATATTTAGATTAATTACAGGGAGCATGATTCCTTCATCTTCCATTTTTTTATAAGAGATGTCTAAATTTCGCAACCATTCAATACGTCCCATCTCAAAATATTGAGCATAATTGCCGTGGTACGCATAAGACATTTGGTCTGTTTCACTATATCTAATTCTGAATTGAATTGTATGGGTCATTTGTTAAAAAATTAGTTTAAATTATTCTGTCTTTATCTTACGAAAAAAATAGTTAATAATCAATAGCAAAAGCGTTTTTTTATACTGAAAATTATTCACACTTTTGTACGACCATGACCCAAAGAGGAAACTCTATCAATTTCAGCTAATTAACATAAATTAAACGTTATCACAAGAATGAGTAAAACTGCAGCATCAGTTTGGCAGGAATGCCTATCTTTTATTTCGGACAACATCAAACCTCAAGCATACAAAACTTGGTTTGAACCGATCATACCCGTTAAATTAACAGGTGAAGCACTTACAGTACAAGTGCCCAGCAAGTTTTTTTATGAATGGCTAGAGGAACACTACATTAAATTGTTACGTGTTGCTTTGGTGAAGCAACTTGGAGGAGATGCGAAACTAATTTACGATGTACGTATGGAAAATTCGTATAGTAATACTAAACCGCGTACCGTTAAAATTCCTAGTTCTAATAGGAATCCAATTAATCCGCAAGGAATGTCTGTGGTAGCTGAATTAAACAGAAGGGAATTGCGTAACCCATTTGTAATTCCTGGAATTCAAAAAGTAAAAAWTGAGTCCCAATTAAATCCCAACTATAACTTTGATAGTTTTATAGAAGGTGATGCAAATAGGTTGGCGAGGTCTGCTAGTATGGCAGTAGCNAATAAACCTGGAGGAACCTCTTTTAATCCATTATTAATTTATGGAGGAGTTGGATTGGGAAAAACCCATTTAGCCCATGCCATTGGTGTGGAAATAAAAGATAAATATCCCGATAAAACGGTACTTTATATATCTTCTGAAAAATTTACACAACAGTATATTGATTCGGTAAAAGGAAATACGAGAAATGATTTTATTCATTTCTATCAAATGATAGATGTACTTATTATTGATGATGTACAATTCCTTTCTGGTAAAACAGGAACTCAAGATGTGTTTTTCCATATCTTCAACCATTTACATCAAAATGGAAAACAGGTAATTTTGACTTCGGACAAAGCACCTGTTGATATGCAAGATATTGAGCAGCGTTTATTGTCTCGTTTTAAATGGGGATTATCGGCGGAATTACAGCCTCCACATTACGAAACAAGAGTCGCAATATTACAAAACAAATTATATCGTGATGGTGTGGAAATGCCAGATGAAATTGTTGAATACATTGCCAAACATATTAAATCGAACGTTCGTGAATTAGAAGGAGTTCTTATTTCTATGATTGCGCAAGCATCATTTAATCGCAAAGAATTTACCTTGGCGTTGACCAAACAAATTGTAGATAAATTTGTTAAGAATACAAAACGAGAAGTATCTATTGATTATATCCAAAAAGYTGTGTCTAGTTATTTTGATTTAGATGTGGCTACATTGCAGTCTAAAACTAGAAAACGACATATTGTGCAAGCACGTCAATTGGCGATGTTTTTCGCAAAACGTATGACCAAAGCATCCTTAGCAAATATTGGTGCTCAAATTGGAAAACGTGATCATGCCACAGTATTACATGCATGTAAAACGGTAGATAATTTGACGGAAACAGATAAGAATTTCAGAAAATATGTAGATGATTTAAGAAAAAAATTGACTTTTTAAATCGAAAGTAATACTTCATTTACATACCCTATAATATAAAAACGAATGTGACTCTAAAGTTGCATTCGTTTTTGAATTTTAATCTAATATACACAATGGTAAAAGTACTAATGGTTTGTTTAGGAAATATATGCAGGTCGCCATTGGCGGAAGGTATTTTAAAAGCAAAGGTAACTACAGATCAAGTGCTGGTGGATTCTGCCGGAACAGCTGCATATCATATCGGAAAAGGACCGGATATAAGATCGGTGCAGGTGGCTAAATCCCATGGAATTGATATTAGTTTGCAAAGAGCACGTCAGTTTAAAAAGACGGATTTTGATGATTTTGATTTTATTTTTGTGATGGATCAGGCTAATTTTGACAATGTTGTATCTTTGGCCTCAACTAAAAAAGATAAGAAAAAGGTGCAATTGATTTTAAATGAAATTTCACCTGAAATGAATAGTGAAGTTCCTGATCCATATTACGGAGGAGAGGACGGTTTTAAAAATGTATATGACATGCTAGATATAGCTTGTGATAGTATCCATAAAAAATTAAGTATATGAGTGATTTAGGAAAACTTTATTTGATTCCTACCATGTTAGGAGATTCGGAACCCTTAGAAGTATTGCCTTTATCGGTGAAAAAAGTGATTGAAGAATTGGATTATTTTATTGTGGAAAACGAGCGTAGTGCGCGTAAGTTTATCAAACGAATTACCCCAAGAAAGTCGCAGCCAGGTTTAAAACTTTTTACCTTGGACAAATATGCGGATGAAATGGAAGTTAGGCGTTATTTAGACGTTTGTGCCCAAGGAATATCCATTGGAATGTTGTCTGAAGCAGGGGTGCCTGCTATTGCAGATCCAGGTGCATTTATTGCTAAAATGGCGCATGAAAAAGGAATTCAAGTAGTGCCTTTAGTAGGGCCTTCTTCTATATTATTAGCGATGATGGCTTCGGGATTAAATGGACAAAATTTTGCATTTAATGGTTATTTGCCTATTGATGTTTCGGAACGCAAAAAGACAATTAAGCAGCTAGAACGCTTGTCAAAAGAGAAAAATCAATCTCAAATTTTTATTGAAACTCCTTATCGTAACGATAAAATGTTCACGGATTTAAAAGCAATCTTGACCCCAGGAGCTAATTTGTGTATTGCCTGTGATATTACGTTGAGTACAGAATATATAAGAACCCATTCTATTCAAGAATGGAAGAAGCACAAACCGAGTTTGCACAAAAGACCTACGATTTTTATCATACATAAATCGTAATAATTATCAATAAAAAAGCCAGTAATTAAATAAATTACTGGCTTTTTTTTATGCGTTAATATGTGTTTAAGTATTTAAAATACACTGTTTTGCTTGGTCTATATACGTACGTCCAATGGTGTATCGGATACCTCCAATTTCTACACTGTTCCCTTCCAACATGTCTATTTTGTCAATAGCTATGGTATAAGATCGGTGGATACGGATAAAGTTTTCTGAAGGTAGATTTTCTGTAAAACTTTGCAGTGTTTGATGAATAATATACCTGCTTGTAGTCGTGATTATTTTTAAGTAATCCTTCAAACTTTCTATCACTAAAATTTCGTCTAAATATATTTTCTTCATTTTCTTTTTGTCTATTTTGACAAAAATATGAGGACGATTATTAATGGTTTGTTCTGTATAGTTGATGTTATTTCGAATGCTAAATACCTTGTTAATGGATTTTGCAAACCTAGGGAAACCAATTGGTTTCACTAAATAATCTAATAAATCTAGTTCGTATGCTTCAATGGCAAACTCGGTGTGAGCTGTCGTTATTATAATGAGAGGTTTTTTAGCCAAGCTTTTAATAAAACTTAATCCATCTAAAAGGGGCATGTTAATGTCCAAGAAGATTAAATCAATCTCATTGTCTTTTAAAAAATTGAGTCCATCCACTGCATTGTTAAAAGTAGTGATTAATTCAATGTCATTAAATTGAGTTAAATGTCCTTTAATAACATCTATAGCTAAAGGTTCATCATCAATAATCAAGCATCTCGTCCTCATTTTATTTTTATTTTAAGTTGTGCAATAAAAAGTCCTTCTTTCTCTTCGGTCTTTACTTCGTATTCATTCTTCTTGTAACCTAGCTCTAATCTTTTTTGTACATTTTTTAAACCCAAACCGCTTTTGGTATTAAAACGTTGTTCATATATCGTTTTCGCGGGTAACGGATTCTCGATACGAAAGTAAAGAAAATCTTCTTTAACTGTAATATATATATCAATTTTTATTTTCCCTATGTTTTTATTGGCACCATGTTTAAAGGCATTTTCTACAAATGCAAGCAGAATCATTGGGGGGATAGACTTATCCATCAATTCCCCAGAGAGTTCCATATTTATTTCTAAGCGTTCGTCAAAACGGATCCGCTCTAAGTCTAAATAGTTCTGGATACACATTATTTCCTTATCAAGCGTCTGACTTTTATTTTTAGTCTCATGTAATAAATACCGCATAAACTCGGATAGTTTTAAAATTATTTTTGCTGTTTTATCCGATTTTTCAATGGCGAGAGAATAGATGTTGTTTAAGGTGTTGAAAAAGAAATGTGGTGATATTTGAGATCGTAGGAACAATAGCTCTGTTTCTAATTGCACTTTTGCAAGTTGCGTGGATCGTTGGTGTTCCCGAATCCAGTCCATGGTTATTTTTATGGCCGTTACAAAAGTGATYACATATAGTTCTCCTATCATCATTTGTATGGAATAATTGATGGTGAATTTCTGGGTTATTTCTGGTCCTTCCGGCCAAACATCATTGGAAACTAAAAAATAAGTAAGGTTAAACTTAATGATTACCATCAATAATAGAACACTAAATATAGAGAATAAATACAGGAGATACTTCCGTTTAAAAACAAATACAGGCATTAAAACGTAAATATTTATATAACATAAAACCATGTGGATTGGAAATCCAATTAAATTGGTTTTCAATGAATAATCATAATCATCAAAATAAGTTCCCCATCTTAATACATTTATACCAAAATAGATTGCCCAAAAAATGATATGGTGTCTAAATTTTATTTCTGAGAACTTCAAGGGCTCCATTTGCAGGGGTTTTTGATCTAGTGGCATGGGTGTGTCTATTTGTTTTTGTTTAACCTACTTTAGGTGTTATACGTCTAATAATTTTTGTAAAAATGCAAAATTACACAATATTTATATTTAAATTTAAACAAGGCAAATCAACAGTACTAAATTTTGAGAATAAGCAGTATGAAGAAAATATATTTATTGAGTTTAACGGCCGTTTTGGTTCTTTTTAGTTCCTGTAAACATAAGGAAAAACTAGTCGATAAAGGAGCTAGTTCTAATATTAAATATGTAGACCCCTTTATTGGAACGGGAGGACATGGACATACTTACCCMGGAGCAACGGTTCCTTTTGGKATGTTGCAAGTGAGTCCTGACAATGGGATTTCTAAATGGGATTGGTGTTCTGGTTATCATTATACAGATTCTATCACCATTGGATTTAGTCACTTACATTTAAGTGGTACCGGAATTGGTGACCTAAATGATATCCGATTTATGCCRATYAATAARAARGTAGATTTATCAAAAAAAATAAATTCTAGGGACGATATTCCATTCAAATCTAGCTATAGCCATGATGCAGAAAGTGCATCGGCAGGATATTATGCAGTGGAATTAACTGATCATCAGATAAAAGTAGAGCTAACGTCTAGTTTAAGAACTGCCAATCATAAATATACCTTCGCAAAAGGAAATGAGCAATCTGTAGTTGTGGATTTAGGTTTTGCTATTAACTGGGATAAAACAACAGCATCTTCCATCACTATTAATGATGAAAATACTATTTCGGGCTATCGCTATAGTACAGGATGGGCTAAAAATCAAAAAGTGTTTTTTGCCGCTAAGTTTTCTAAGGATATAAAATCTTATGACCTTGTAAAAGAAGGGAAGTATATAAATGAAGTGAAAACAATTGTTGGAGAAAAATCGACCGCTCAATTATTCTTTGATATTGCAGATAACAATGAGCTGCAAGTAAAAGTGGGCGTTTCTTCTGTGAGTATCGAAAATGCTTTTGAAAACATCACAGAGCAAGGTGAGGCATTTAATTTTGATGCAGTTAAAACAGCTGCAGAAAAAGTTTGGAATACTACCTTGGATAAAATAAATATAGAAACGACGGACGAAGACTTAAAAACTATTTTCTATACGGCCTTATATCATACACAAATTGCGCCTGTAACTTTTAGTGATGTGAATGGAGAATTTAGATTGGAAAACGATCAGATAGAAAAAGCAAYGGGTTACAATGCCTATTCTACCCTTTCTTTATGGGATACTTTTAGAGCGCAACAGCCATTAATGACCTTTATGGATCAGGAGAAAGTGGCGGATATTATCAATTCTATGTTGGCCTATTACCAAACTAAGAAAATATTACCTGTTTGGACCTTGTATGGTAACGAAACTAATACGATGACGGGATATCACTCGATTCCTGTAATTGCAGAAGCGTATTTAAAAGGGATCAAAGGTTTTGATATTAACAAAGCGTATGAGGCTATGAAAGCCACGATGATGCAGGACGAACGCGGTTTGGATTTGTATAAGAAATACGGATACATTCCTCATGATTTATTGGACGAATCTGTAACAATCACCTTGGAATATGCCTATAATGATTGGTGTGTGGCTCAAATAGCGAAGGCTTTAAATAAAACAGAAGACTTTGAKTATTTYTCAAAACGMKCRCTAGCTTATACCCAC
This sequence comes from Flavobacteriaceae bacterium, assembly GCA_002401105.1. Lineage (GTDB taxonomy): Bacteria > Bacteroidota > Bacteroidia > Flavobacteriales > Flavobacteriaceae. Next base: position 13,336 of record NVSD01000073.1, read on the forward strand.
TTATTTGATGCTGAGRCAGGATTTATGAGAGGTAAAGATGCCAAAGGAACGTCTTGGAAAACACCTTTTGACCCTAAATATTCAGCACATAGAGTACACGCAGAATACACGGAAGGAAATGCATGGCAACACAGTTGGTTTGTATTGCACGWTACKGAAAACTTGGTAAAAATGCACGGAGGTGATGACAAGTTCAATACACATTTAGAGAAATTATTTACGGAATCTTCTGAGATTACTGGAGACAATGTATCTGCGGATATTACAGGGCTTGTTGGTCAATATGCCCATGGAAACGAGCCGAGTCATCATATAGCTTATATGTTTAACTTCTCGAATCAACCTTGGAAAACTCAGTATTGGGTACGTCAYATTTTGGAAACTCAATACTCAAATAATCCTGATGGWTTRAGYGGRAATGAGGACTGTGGTCAAATGTCTGCTTGGTTTGTATTTAGTTCTATGGGATTGTATCCTTATAGTCCAGCCTCTGGAGAATACCAAATTGGAAGCCCRATGTTTGAGAAATCAACCATAAAAATTTCTGACACGGTTAATTTTGTAATTGAAGCWGCAAACGCATCTAAAGAAAATATTTACATACAATCTGCCACGTTAAACGGTGCCGTATTCAACCAAACAAGCATCAGTCATAAAACAATGACCCAAGGAGGGACACTGAAATTTGTGATGGGGAATACACCTAATAAAAACTGGGGTTTAAAAAATAATAACAAGTAAAAAATGGATATAATTGACATCTCAATAATAGCAGTATATGTTCTACTGACATTATTTGTAGGAATTTGGGTCTCAAAAAAGGCTTCAAAAGGACTTAAATCATACTTCTTAGGAGGTAATAATATAAAATGGTATTTCTTAGGACTGAGTAATGGTTCTGGAATGTTTGACGTTTCAGGAACTGCTTGGATGGTAGGGATTCTGTTTTTATATGGATTAAAAAGTTTTATGTTCATGTGGCTTTGGCCAATCTGGAATCAGATATTTGTGATGATGTTCTTAGCCGTTTGGATTCGAAGATCAAATATTATGACGGGTTCTGAATGGATTTTAACGCGTTTTGGAAATGGTAGAGCAGGACGTGCATCTCATAAAATTGTGGCGGTTTTTGCCATTGTTTCAGCAGTAGGWTTTATCGCTTACTTTTTCGAAGGWGTWGGGAAATTCATGACCATTATTTTACCATGGGATTTATCCTTAGTAATGGGGGGAAGCGAATTGTTAACTTCGGAGCATGTCTATGCCTTAATCATTATTATATTAACTACTTTTTACACCATAAAAGGAGGAATGTTCTCCGTAGTTGCTACAGAAGTATTGCAATACGGAATTATGGTAATTGCAGGGATTTTGGTCGCTGGATATACATTTTTTGCCATTAGTGATGCTCAAATAGAAGCCGTTATCAGCCCGGAATGGCGTAATGT
>NVSD01000074.1 GCA_002401105.1 Flavobacteriaceae bacterium
TTTTATAAAAGCGCAACGCATTAGGCAATTACAAGAAAATGACGTTCGAAAGGTCGATGAAGGAGAAGTTTCTGAATTTATAGGGATTATCAATTACTCAATTATGGCTCTGATTCAATTAGAAAAAGGAGTTGCTTCACAACCTGATTTATCTACTGAGGAAGCTAGTAATTTATACACAAAACACATCCGAATAACCAAGCAATTAATGGAAGACAAGAACCATGATTACGGAGAAGCTTGGCGCGAAATGAGGGTAAGTTCGTTAACCGATTTGATTTTACAAAAATTACTACGTGTAAAACAAATAGAAGACAATAAAGGGAAAACCATTGTTTCGGAGGGAATAGATGCTAATTATCAAGACATGATAAATTATGCTGTTTTTGCTTTAATACATTTAAATTATTAGAACTATGAAAATATTAGTAAGCATTGCCCGGTTCCTCGTAGGGATCACTTTCCTTTTCTCTGGATTTGTAAAACTAGTAGACCCTTTAGGATCGGCCTATAAATTTCAAGAATATTTTAGTCCTGACGTGTTAAATATGGAATTTTTAAGTCCTTATGCACTGCCATTTTCTATTGCTTTAATCATTATAGAAATTATGTTAGGAGTCATGATTTTAATTGGATTTAAATCTAAATTAACAGCTTGGGGACTACTTGCTATTATGCTTGTATTCTTGTTTTTAACCTGGTACTCCGCTTATTATGAAAAAGTACAAGACTGTGGTTGTTTTGGTGATGCATTAAAATTATCATCTTGGGACACTTTCTATAAAAATATAGTTTTAGTAGCCTTGGTTATTTTATTGGTAGTAAGGTCTTATGATATTACTCCAATTTTAGGACAAACTACAGAGAAATGGGTCACATTAGCATCGCTCTTCACCTTTTTATTCATCACTTATTATGTATTGGTTCACTTGCCAATTATTGATTTTAGACCTTTTGCTATCGGAAACAGTATTCCTGAAGGCATGGAATATACGGACGAAGCGGAATACCCACCTATTAAAGATTTCTTTTTAGAATCTGAAACAGCTGATTTAACRCCTCAATTAATGACCGAAGAAAAATTACTTTTGGTGATTGCTTATAATTTAGATAAAAGTGACAAAGAAGGTTTTGCAAACTTAAAACCTATCTTGACCAAGGCAAAAGAAAAAGGCTACAAAATATACGGAGTTTCCTCTTCTTTAAAAGACGAATTTGACGCTATAAATAAAGAACACGGGTTGGATTTTGAAGTATTGTTCTGTGATGGTACTGCTTTAAAAACTGTGATTAGGTCTAATCCAGGATTAATTACTATTTCCAAAGGAATTGTGATGGACAAGCGTAGCTGGACAGACGCCAACGATTTAACATTAGAATAATATACATGAAACAATTTTTGCTCATTTTTATAGGTGGAGGCTTTGGAAGCATGGCTAGATACGCATTGGGCAAATGGTTGAATACAAATAACCCAATACCTTACGGCACTATGTTAGCCAATGTATTGGGTTGTTTTATTATTGGCTTGCTAATGGGGTATCTATTAAAATCAAATAATACACATCAAAACTTAGCCTTATTAATAGGTACAGGTTTCTGCGGTGGGTTTACTACTTTTTCTACATTTGCTTTTGAAAATCAAACCTTTCTTAAAAATGGAGATTTTCTAAATTTTTTCTTCTATTCATTTGGATCCATACTACTGGGATTTAGCGCCGTTTTCTTAGGCATTTTTTTAATACGATATATCAATTAAATAAACCGTTCCCGTTTTTCTATTCTTATTTAAAACGTTAAGGATTTCCATTTATGTAATATCAATGGAATCATTCTTCTTGTTTTTATACTCCATATTATACCTTCTAAAAAATAAAATCCACCGAAAAACACTTTTTCTGGCAGACACCCCCCTCTTTTCGATTCAAAAATCACGAAAAATCATATATTTTAATTCTTACCCCTATAAAAAAATAGGGGTCAAAATAATTTATAATGTAATTATTTTAATTCACCCCCTTAAAATTAGGGGGTAACACTCTTAAATTGTAGGTTTGAACAGCATTAACCTATAAAATTTAAGGGTATGAAGAAAATCGAAGCGATTATTCGCAAATCAAGATTCGAAGAAGTAAAAGAAGCACTACACGCCATTGAGGTCAATTTTTTCAGTTACTGGGATGTAACCGGAGTTGGAAACGAGAAACAGGGACATGTTTACCGAGGGGTAAGCTATAGTACTACAGATATTCAGCGGCGGTTTTTATCCATTGTTGTATCAGATCCTTTCTATGAAAAAACAATCACTGCTTTATTAGAATCTGCCTATACAGGAAACGTAGGCGATGGAAAAATATTTGTATCAAACATAGAAGAGACGTATAGAATTAGAACCAAAGAAACGGGTGCTGACTCCTTAAAATAACCTCACACAATTACTATCAACTAACAATTAATTATGGATATTACACTACTCACAATAAACAATGTATGGATGATGCTATGTACGGCATTGGTCTTTTTTATGCATTTAGGATTTTCTCTAGTAGAAATCGGATTTACACGTCAAAAAAACGCAATTAACATCTTATTTAAAAATGTTTTTATCATTTCTATAGGACTTATTTTATATGCCCTTATTGGATTTAATCTTATGTATCCAGGAAGTTTTATAGGAGGCGTAATGCCAGATTACTTCATTAACTTATTTGGATTATCATTACCAGAGAACGGATTATCACCTGCCTATGCAGATGGAGGCTACACCTATTATACCGATTTCTTATTTCAAGGAATGTTTGCAGCCACCGCAGCTACCATTGTCTCCGGAGCAGTTGCAGAACGCATCAAACTAAGCAGCTTTATGATTTTCACTTTATTTTACGTAGGACTTATATACCCAATAGCCGGTTCTTGGCAATGGGGAGGTGGTTTTTTATCAAGCCTCGGAAACCAAGTAAACGAATTAGGAGAGACGATAAAAGAAGCCGGTTTTTATGATTTTGCAGGATCAACTTTGGTACATTCTGTCGGAGGTTGGGCCGCTTTAATTGCAGTATACTTACTAGGCTCTAGAATTGGAAAATTCAAGAAAAACGGGAAATTAGGAGTACTACCAGGACACAATATCCCCTTAGCCACCGCAGGAGTATTAATACTATGGCTAGGTTGGTTTGGATTTAATGGTGGCTCTGTTTTATCTGCTGAACCAGGGGCAACATCGTTAGTTTTGGTGACCACTTGTTTGGCCGCAGCTTCCGGTGGGTTGACAGCTTTTGTCGTCTCATTTACAAAATACAAAGTCTATGATTTATCCATGTTTTTAAATGGAATATTGGGTGGACTTGTTGGAATTACAGCAGGAGCTGATCAAATGGGCATTACCAACGCCATCGTAATTGGAGCTATCGCAGGAATTATTATCGTATTTGGTATTGCATTTTTAGATAAAGTTAAATTGGATGACCCCGTAGGTGCCATCCCTGTACATTTATTTTGTGGAATCTGGGGAACGTTGGCCGTAGGAATTTTCGGAAAAATGGCCAGTTGGGAACAATTAGGATATCAAATAATTGGGGTAGCTGCTGTAGGTACTTTTTGTTTACTCAGCTCTTTCGCCATATTATTCACTATCAAAAAAACAAATGGACTTCGAGTTTCGAAAGAAGAAGAACTAGAAGGGTTGGACATCCACGAACACGGAATGGACGCCTATCCAGACTTTCGTTTAAATCAACATTAATTCTTTAAAAAACAGGCTAGCAATTGTAGTTAATAAATAACAGCTTAGTCCTAAAAGTAAAAATTCAGTATCAATWACAAATTCCAAAAAATTATGAACACTAACAAATACATAGCATCACTCCTACTTATTATTCTAATATTTACGAGCAGTTTTGGTCAAGAAAAATCAAAAATAGCAGTTGATTTTGGTGCCGATTTAGCCAGTAGATATGTTTGGAGAGGACTGGAATTTTCAGATTCTCCTGCCATCCAACCATATTTAGAATTCAACTACAAGAACCTAAGCTTGGGCGCTTGGGCTTCTTATGAAACCGGAGGACAAGTGGTAGGGCAGGAATTTGACATCTATGCAAGTTACTCTCTGGGAGCTATTAGCATTAGTTTTACCGATTATTCTTTCCCTGTAGATGGAGCAACAGACAACTACTTTCAAATGAAAACTCATATTGGAGAAATCATGATAGGATATGACAACACCGATAAGTTTCCACTAACTGTATCAGTAGGCGCTAATATTTACAATGATGATCAACATTCTATTTATACAGAAATCGGATATCCTTTCAACATTAAAAACATTGACCTTAACTTATTTGTAGGAGCAGGAAATGAACAATACACCACTGATCAAGATTTTGACATTACCAATTTTGGAATCTCTGCAAGCAAGGAGGTAACAATTACAGAAAAGTTCTCTGTGAATACTACTGCTAGTATTATTTTCAACCCAGACACTAGCGATGCCTATTTTGTTTTTATGCTTTCTTTATAAAAAACAACTCGCTAAAAAAAATCCCCGTTACAACATACTGTAACGGGGATTTTTAATTAAATATTTTTTAAAAAACTATCTTTTTTTCCAAAATGTCTGAGCTGTAGCACACACTTTATTAGTCCCTTGAATGGTGATACTGTGAATAAAAGAATGTTCCACATCTCCTTTTGTCAAGGAAATTATGGTATCGTCATACAGTGCTTCCGTTATAAAACGACCATCTATCTTTACTAAATAATAATTATCTACAATTTCCTTAGGTAAGGATTCCATCAACCATTGCAAATATCTAATATTATTTACATGCTCGTTCATATCCGTATCAAAACGATTTACCTTGAATTTTTTAGAGAAATTCGCAACATCCAATACCTCTATTTTTTTTGAAATATTATGATCTATACTCAGGGTACTATCATAAGACCAACCTTCCTTTATAGCGTCAAAGATTTGAATTGGCCTGCGTCTTTCAATAWCAAAAAACACCCATAAACCTCTAGACCTACCAATTATTTCCCCTTGCGCATCATAAATCTCATTCTCCCTAAATCCTTTAATCATAGAATAAGAAGACAACCATGTTCTAATGGTAATTTTTTCTTTATACTTTGGATATCTATACATTTCCATCACTCCGGAAAGTAATACCCATCCTACATTTTGAGCAACCAAATCGTAGAGACTATAATTTATAGAATGGCAATGATCCGCGGCCGTTTCCTCCAATAACATTAACATTGTTGTAGCAGAAGCCTCTCCAAATTCATTCATTTCGAAATAGCGCAATTCAAATTGTTTTTCAAAATAGTTTTTCACACTTTATATTTTTAAATTTATTACATCCAAGGTAATGGACCTTTAATTTTTAACGCTTAAAACACTTGTCAAGTATAAAACATCATCCTTTAATGAGGCTTATTTTAACCTTTTGACACAATGATAATGAAATGAGCTAAAACCGAGAATCACGCAATAAACAAGGCCTTATTAATGGTCTTTAAACTTTTTAACACCTGCTTCAATTTTCACATTCAAGTTGTTTTCTGCAGGAACAATTGGGCAGGAATATTTTTTATTATAGGCACAATATGGATTGTACGATTTATTAAAATCAATTGTTATTGTAGTCGCACCATTCACAGGTATTTCTATATCAATATAACGTCCACCTCCATAACTACTCACACTATTGGTCAAATCTGTATATGGTACAAATAGTGAATTCCCATATTCTGCTGAGGTCATAAATTGTTGATTTTGATATAAATTTAATACCAATTTTTCGCCATTCAACTCAAAAGTCGCGATCCCATATTTACGATATAAAGGTCTACGATCTGAAGTTGTAGCCATCTCAAAAATATCGGTATCCGGAGTCTCTATAAATGCTGCTACCACTTTTAAATCGGCATTAATCTCAAAAAACTCTAAACTTGTAAAAGTTTTTAAATCCTGAGGCGTTAAAGGCGATTCTTTCGCGTCAGAATAATGAACATTTAACTGGTACTGGAATTGTTGAACYTCTTTTAYAAACTCCTCTTTTTGGGCACTRCAACTGATAAACAGTGYACTTAGCGCTATAAAWATAATTTTTCTCATAGGATTACTTCTGATTTTTAAATTGATACACTTTTTATTACTGTATGGAAATAGGCATTAAACTATTGGAGGGAACAGCTTGTTGTAATTTGGTACAACTCGTTTATTTACAGCAACGTTTTAATCCTATTACYGTCAAAATYCCCTTTANAAAAAACGTGTGAATTGTTTTATTTTCACGTTTGTAATATACTAATTCCTTGACGATAGCTCGGCTTTCYTTGATTGAAATAATCAAGTAACTATGTGCTTTATTTTGTTTTAAATACTTGTAAAACTTTTACCTGTCACTATGTTTATCTCATCAACAATCCCTTCCTGTCACAACTTAAATACCTTTGTTAAAGTAGCACATCTCATCGCATCCACTTTAGATAACAAGTGATTCATTTTTGGAGATATCCCACTTAAAACAGTGACCATAAAGCATGGAAGTCGAAACTCCGTTGCATTCATGTCGTTTTTAGGTCTGCTCTAAAATTACGGAAACAAATATTGGCTTCCTCAACTAGTAATTATAACAAGGCACTAAGGAATACTCCTAATAAATTCATTTTCAGAAGTTGCTTTTTAAAGCTCAAATTAATAAAATCCCCCAATTGATTTTATCTAATTCAAATATAATAAATAAAAATTATAAGAAATTAAAAAANATAATGTAGTTTTGCGTATCAATTAGATAAAAATGCAAACAAATTATTCACAATATAAAAAGTCAACGTTTGTGGTTTCAATGAAACCCTGGGGCAATTGATGTGAATTAATAATACTTATATAAATTATTTCAATACAATTTAAACCCGGCTCAACGCCGGGTTTTTTATTTTTACACTATGTTACAAAAAATACTTAAAAACTACAAAGAATCCTTTTCTGGGCTATCCAGCGATATTTGGTGGCTTGCATTTATAACTTTCATCAACAGGGCTGGTACAATGGTTCTGCCATTTTTATCTTTATACTTAACAGATTACTTAAATTTCACTTTAAGTAATGTTGGCTGGGTGATGAGTATTTTTGGATTAGGTTCCTTGGCAGGTTCTTGGCTTGGAGGAAAACTTACAGACAAACTAGGTTTTTACAAGGTGATGGTATGGAGTTTATTCCTAACAGGCCTGTGTTTTTTAGGCTTGCAATTTGCAAATACATTTTTAGAATTTAGTATTGGAATATTTATAACCATGACCATTGCGGACACTTTTAGACCCGCTATGTTTGTATCCTTAAAGGCGTATAGTAAACCAGAAAATCAGACTAGATCGTTAACTTTAGTCAGAATGGCCATTAATTTAGGTTTTTCTTTTGGTCCTTTTTTAGGAGGACTTATCRTTTCACTTAYAAGTTATAAGGGGCTGTTCTGGATAGACGGACTTACTTGTATCTCTGCAATTATCATCTTTAAAACCGTTTTAAAGGAAAAGAAAATTCGCACAACATCAATTGAAGAGGATACGCTGGAGACCTTTCAAAAAAACAAAACAAGGTCTATTTACAATGATAAACCGTATTGGATATTTTTGGCAATTATGTTTCTAATGGGATTTGTATTCTTACAATTATTTACCACAATGCCTCTTTTTTACAAAGATGTACACGGACTATCGGAGATTCAGATAGGGCTATTAATGTCTTTAAATGGATTTATGATTTTTATTTTAGAAATGCCCGTAATACATTATATAGAAAAAGCATTTTGGAATAAAATAAAACTAATTTTATTTAGCATGGTTTTATTTTCCATTAGTTTTTTTGTACTTCCTATATCTTGGATTGGAATATTAGTGATAAGCATGGTATTTATAACCATTGCCGAAATGCTTGCTTTTCCATTTACAAACACCTTTGCAATGAATAGAGCTATCAAGGGAAAAGAAGGACAATACATGGCATTGTATGCGATGTCATTTTCAATGGCTCATATTTTTAGCGCTAAAATAGGGATGGAAATGATAGAAAACTATGGATATAACAGTAACTGGATATTAATGGGAATACTCTCCTTAGTAGCTGTATTACTGTGTCTATGGCTTTTAAAAGCACTTAAAACAAGTCGCTAAAATTTACAATTTGCTTCTAGACTATTTCGCTAGAAGCAAATTGTATATCGTATARATCTTTATAAAAACCATCTTGCGATAGCAACTCTTTATGAGAGCCCATTTCCATTATTTCTCCTTTATCCATTACTATAATTCTATCCGCATTTTTAACGGTAGTCATTCTGTGTGCTATAATAATAGACGTTTGATTTTTTGTAATTGTTTCTGTAGCTTTTTGGATTAATTGCTCAGAATAAGAATCAATAGACGAAGTTGCTTCGTCCAAAATCAAGATACTAGGCTTGCTAACATAAGCTCTTAAAAAGGAAATTAATTGACGCTGACCAGAGGACAGCATAACGCCTCTTTCTCTTACATTGTAATCATATCCTCCAGGAAGACTCATAATAAAATCATGAATCCCTATTAATTTAGCTGCAGTTATCACTTCAGACAATGGAATATCCGTATTATTCAAAACGATGTTATTATACACCGAATCAGAAAACAAGAATACATCCTGTAACACCACTGCAATTTCATTTCTGAGAGAAGGCAAGTAATACTCTTTAATATTTATATTATCTACCGAAATACTTCCCTCTTGAATTTCATAAAAGCGATTTACCAAGTTTATAATGGTAGATTTACCAGCACCCGTTGCTCCCACAATTGCTATCGTTTCTCCTGCATTCACTTTAAAGCTAATTCCTTTAAGTACTTCCTCATCTTCAATATAACTAAATCGTACATTTTCAAATGTAATCTCTCCTTTAAAGTCTTTTGCAATTACATCTCCTTCTTTTTCTATTTGACTTTTGGTATCTAAGATTTCAAAGACTCTGTTTCCTGCGACCATCCCCATTTGCAATGTATTGAATTTGTCCGCAATTTGTCGCAATGGCCTGTACAGCATTTGCGCCATCATTATAAAAGAAATGACATCACCTACAGTCACAAGTCCGCCAGTCGCAACTCGCAGCCCTCCATACCACACTAATAAACCTACGGCTATAGAAGACAGAACTTCTGCCACTGGAAAAAATATAGAATAATACCATACCGTTTTTATTTGGGCTGCTTTATGAGCACTATTAATCTCATTAAATTTTGCACTCTCTATTTTTTCACGATTAAAGAGTTGTACAATTCGCATTCCAGATACACGTTCTTGCACAAAACCATTGAGTTCTGCCACTTGTTTTCTTACGTCTTGAAAAGCACCTTTTATGGCTATTTGAAAAATCCTTGTAGCATATAATATTACGGGTAACACTAAGAAAGCGATTAAAGCAAGTTGCCAATTCATATACAGCATAAGCACTGCAATAAATAACATTTTTAAAATATCACTTACAATCATAAACAGGCCTTGACTAAAAAACTGAGCAATGGTTTCGGTGTCTGAAACTACTCTTGTCACGAGTTTCCCTACCGATGAGTTATCAAAATAAGACATCTTAAAATTAAGCATATGTTTAAATAACACTGCTCTAATATCGCTAATTATATGCTGTCCGAGCCAGTTAGCGGTATGAATAAAAACAAATTGCAAAAACACTTCTAAAAACAGCACTGCCACCATCAATAAAGAAAAGAGCAACAATCCTTCTGGATCTTTATTCTCCACCATATGAACATCTACAATTTCCTTTAGTAAATAAGGTCTTGCAGCGGAAAAAACTGACAATAATACAGCCGCAAACACAGACAGATAAAACTGCCATCCATATTTATGGGCAAATTTCATCAATCGCGTAAAAATTACGGCATCAAATGCATTTCCGGTATTTTTCTTATTCATAGTCATAAATTGATAATGGATATCCTACTTGGGTTAAAAACAAGCCGCAAGCTGGCACTGATGTCCCTGCATTACGTCTATCCATACTTAATATCACTTCTTTAAATTGATCAATGGACATTTTTCCATAACCAACTTCCATCAACGTCCCTACGATGGCTCTCACCATATTTCGTAAAAACCGATCCGCGGAGATATAAAAAGTAAGTTCCCCTCCTTCTTTCTTCCAAACAGCTTTAGTGATATCACAATTATACGTATATACTTCTGTTTTTGAGCGAGAAAAACATTTAAAATTTTCATAAATTAATAATAAGGAAGCAGCCTCATTCATTTTTTCAATGTCAAATTTCCGATTGACCACTTGCCACGAAAACCCAATTAAAAATGGATTCCTCTCCAAACTAATTTTATATTCGTAGCTCCTAATAGTAGCATTAAAACGCGCATGCGCATCGTCCTTAACTCTCGATATTTTCCGTACAGCAATATCAAAAGGCAATAAACTATTCAGTTTATACACTAAATCCTTTTCATTTAACACCTTGTCCACATCCATATGAGCAAAAATCTGAGTAGCGTGTACACCAGCATCTGTTCTACCCGCACCCACTATATCTATAGGCTTTCTAAGAATGGTAGATAAAGCTTGCTGAACCACCTGTTGTACAGATACATCTGTAGGTTGTATTTGCCATCCATGATAATTTTTACCATTATAGCTTAATTCTAAAAAATATCTCAATTGAATCTTGTATTTTTGAATTTACAAATATACAGCTTTTCGGTATTTTAATAATACCTAAATCAACTACAAATAATGAAAAAAATATTRYTWTTRTCTGACACYCATGGATATTTGGATGAACAGATTATAAAACATGTAAAACAGGCCGACGAAATATGGCATGCAGGAGATATCGGCAAGATATCGGTTACTGATACATTAAAAGAACACAGTACATTAAGGGCTGTATTTGGTAATATTGATGACCATATAATTAGAAAAGAATTCCCATTAGACGAGAAATTCACTATTGAAAACACTAAAGTTTGGATGACRCATATAGGTGGTTACCCGAACAGATATGACAAACGTATAAAACAGGACTTATCCCTAGCGAGACCAAATATTTTTATAAGTGGACATTCTCACATTCTAAAGGTAATGTATGATAAAAAACTAAACATATTACACTTAAACCCTGGAGCGGTAGGCAAGCATGGATTCCATAAGGTGAGAACTATGATCCGTTTTAAAATAGATAAAGAACGGATTTACGATTTAGAGATTATAGAATTAGAACAACGTCACTAATATACAACAGGTACAATTACGGTTATTTTAGCACCTTTTTCTGGTGAAGAATCTACGTTAAAAACACCTCCCATTATTAATATCCGAGATTTTACAAGTGACATCCCTAAGCCATCCTTAGTCACCACATTATCTACTTCAAAACCTATTCCATTATCCTTAATAATTATACTCAGTTTTTCTTCTAGGACCTCCATAGATATTGATGCTTCGGAGGCTTGACTATGCTTTAAAACGTTATTTAATAACTCGTTAACTATATTGTGCATTTTAATTTCAAAATTCTGTTCATACCTATGAACTCCTTCTTCTCTAAACGTAATGCAAAGTTGACTATTCGAAGATTTTTCGCATAAATCATGTGTGGCATATCCTAAACCAAACTTTAACAAAACAGATGATATTAACGTATGTGAAAGATTTCTGATTTTCTCTGCAGCTTCCGCAATAATTTCCTGTGTTTTATCTATTTCTACTGGAATTTCACATTTTAACAACACTTTGCTCGCGTGTAAATGTAAATTAGCGGAGGACAGTAGTGTACTGACACTATCATGTAAAATAGAGGCAATTTTTTTACGCTCTTCCAATCGCCCATCCAACGCTGCATTAATACTACGAATTTGCATTAAATTCTCTAACTTTTTTAATTTGTTATCATTCAGTAATTGCTGTTGATTAAATTCCAATTTTAAATGTTTCCTATTTAATTTATAAAATTTCACAAGAAACCAAGCCCCTGCTAACATTAAAAACAATAACAAGCCCATTCCATAAGACATGAATTCTGCTTTTTTTCTTTTCAAATTAGCATCATTAATTTCATTGGACTTTTTAACGAGGGCATACTTTGCTTGAATTTCATGGATTTCCTTGTATTTAAGTTCACTTTGTAAACTGTCATTCAATGTAAAATACATGTCTTGATGATAAAAGGCCTCCTCAAAATCTCCAAGCCCACTATACGCATAGGCCAAATTAATATATGCTAAACTTCGCGTATTCCGATGTAAATCAGAATTTCCCGTCTCTGAAAGTGCTAACACTTGTTTATAGGTACTCAATGATTTATCATAGGCCCCTTGCATATAATAAATAGCTCCAATACTATTCAATATCCCCGCACGAACCAMAGAATTACCTAAACTAGCATGAATACTGTCCGCTCTCTTAGCGACTTCAAGTGCCTTAATAAAATCTTTTTTTAAATAATAAATCCCAGATAAGTTGCTGTTAATCTTCGCTTTTTCTATTTGAAGTTCAGGGAAATTACTAGCAAACAATAATGCTTTTTTGTAATACACCATGGCACTATCCAATTCCTTTAGCCTTTGATAAACACCTCCTTTTTTAAAACAATTCCCGCTGAGTAACACAGAATCCTTACGAATGTACTGATCCACTTTATAGTAATAACTCAAAGCCTGTACATAATCTCGATTCTCACTAAGTAATTTTGCCATAAGACCGTAAGCCTTTACAAGTCCTTCAGAATTATCAATATCTTCTTGTTCTTCTATATACTTCAACAACAAGGTAAGACCTTCGCTGGTTGAACCATCTTCGATTAATTTTTCTATTTCACTAAAATCTGTAACTAATTTAAAACCAAAATAAGACCCAAAAGAATCCCCTACTAGGTCCGTCGAAAAATCAGACACTTTAGCGTGAGCGCATAAGGATGTAGCAAACAATACAAAAAAAAGTATATTTTTAAATAAGGACATAGATGGGATTTAAGAAAGACAACAATGAATAAGTAAAAATACAGTAAATAATTCTAAACGATATTATTTTTTACAGCGTATAAAACTAAACCAACTACATTTTTTACATTCAACTTTTTAATAAGACTTTTCCTATGAGTTTCCACCGTATTTATACTAATAGAAAGTTCTACCGCAATGGTCTTAGAACTCATTTCTTTAGCAATTAACCTAAGTACATCGGTTTCTCTATTTGTTAGTTCATTATAAAAAGTACCTTCGGGAACCATCTCTAGACCGGAAGGTTGCCCTGTAAAATCTGAATAAATACGTTTTTTGACRCTATCGCTAAAGTWTTGCTCTCCCAATACAACAGTTTTAATTGCTTCAATAATATTTTCGCCTGCACAATTTTTAGCTAAAAATCCACTGGCACCCATTTTTAAAACTTCTCTAATGAGTTTAATATCATCATAACTAGAAAGTACAATTATTTTAGGTTTGGAAGCATGTCCTTTTAATCTTCTTAACACATCTAAGCCATCAAGTTCCGGCATATTGATGTCTAGAATTAACACATCTGAAGTATTGGTTTTATACCAATCGATTACTTGTACACCATTCAACGATTCTCCAATTACTAGAATTGAAGAATCCGTCTTAAGAACGGCCTTTATACCATCAATCATAATCTTATGATCGTCTGCTATATGAATGTTAATCTTTTCCATTATTTTCCCAATACAAAGGTACGTATTAAAGTGAATATTAAAATCGCTATTTATAGTGAAATTAAAGTCTCACGGTTTTCCGTGATACTAAAAAATCCATCTGTCACAGGACAGATGGATTATCGCACTATATACACTAAGATGTTAGGTGTTAACGCAATCGATCCACAGATTTTACGAGTTCCTCATCCTTTTTGATAGCATTGTTAGCCAAAACCAGACAAACCACTGCTAAAACAGGAAAAAACAACCCAATACCTTTCTCAGAAACTAGTGTTTCTCCAGATATATTAAGGGAATGATATATTATAACGCCTAATAAAATAAAATTTATCAAAATATTAAACCTTCCCATTCCCAACTGTCTATTTCTATGTTTAAACATAAAAACAGCGACTATGGAAAGTAAGGCGGAGCTAAAAAACAACAATGGAATTACTTTAATTACCATTGCATCTGACTGTAAGGCATCCATTATTGTAAACGGAACTCCCTGACTATCACTCCATAAAAAAACACTATTAATTATCCCGCCAGATAAGATGGCAGCTACTATTAAATATAGTGATTGTATTCTTTGAATCATTCGTACTTTTTAAACGAATACAAAGTTACATTTTATTATTTAACAAATAAACAATCATATTAAAAATAATTGATTATATTTGTCACAACTAGTTCAGTATTCATAACTAGTGCTACAAAAACAAAATCCACAAATTTTAATTCATACAAT
>NVSD01000075.1 GCA_002401105.1 Flavobacteriaceae bacterium
AACAGAGTGAAACTCAATATTAAACTCAATGAACAGACTTCAAGAAAGCCCAAAACATCGTTCAAAAGAGAGAAAACCAACAACATCTCGATACAATTTTACATAAATGCTTCCTGGCATTTATGTAAAACCACTCGATGTGACGGGAAATTTCAAAATTATAGTAGATTCCTGAGCGTCAGTGCGAGTGATTTTAATAGTTTTACCTTAAAAAACACATTAAAACAGTATCGAGAACCGAGTAAAACAGACTGTTTTCACAAAGAAAAAAGGGGTGTTTTGGGTAGAGAACAGAGCGGAATACATTGTTTTTACACAAAAAACAGCTAACAAAACCTAGATACTAAGTTCAAATACGTTCCACGTGGAACATTATAGTAGCGAATAACAGGAACAATCCGAGTTAAAACATAAAACAAGGCATAAAAAAAGAGGCTCAAAAGCCTCTTTTTTTTATATAATATCTTGTATAAACTACACTTCCCTCTTTAAAAAATAGATATGTGAAGACACTTCTTTCGAAAACAAGCCCTTTACATTGGAGTATAAACCAACCAAAAAAGCTTTTAATAAGTTAGATTTACCAGTTTTATGTGTCTCACTAAGCATAGAAACATAGAAAGCATCGAACCACATAGGTTGAATTTTCAGTAATCCCAGTCCTTCTTTAGCAAAAAGATGGGCAATTGCAGTCTTAGAAAAATGCCATAAATGCCTTGGTACGTCAAAAGCAGCCCAATTTTCTTTGTAATATTGAGCATCAAAACTCYTAAAATTAGGRACRGCYACTAATAAAACACCATTTTCYGTCAATAAACTAGATAGTATTTTGATGGTTTCTTCCAAATTAGGGACATGTTCCAACACATGCCACATGGTAATCACATCAAATTTCTTCGTATTTTCTCCTTTCACACATGCATCTAAAGAATCATACACCGCATTATTTGGATCTATTTTAGAAATAGTCAAGCTTTTCGCTTCCAAATTAGGCTCTACTCCTACTACATTCCAACCATCATTTTGACAGGAAAGTAAGAATTCTCCCGTTCCACAACCAATATCAAGTAAGCTTTTAGTGTCGTTTTTAAAGTTATGTATTGATTTTACCTTCCCTTTTATCGCGATTTTCTTAACACTTTGATACACTTTATCGATAAAACTATCGCTAGCATCGGTATGAGAAATGTACTTTTCGCTCTTATAATAGGCTCCTAAATCTTCTTTTTTAGGCTGAGGACTTGTAATTAACATGTCAATTTCCTTATGAAATTGCAATTCAAACACCTCATTTGATACAGTAAAATCTTTACATTTTAAATAAATAGACATAAAACACAGGCAATAATGGTACTAATTATACATTTAAACACGCTCGAAAAAGGTTCCACGTGGAACAATTAACGTCCCATATAGACTAATAATACAGAAATATCACTCGGAGAAACACCTGAAATACGACTTGCTTGTGAAATTGTAGTCGGTTGAATCTTCGTTAATTTCTGTCTTGCCTCTATAGAAATCGATTTTATTTTGGAATAATCGTAGTTTTGAGGGATTACAACGTTCTCTAAACGGTTCAATTTATCCGCATTATTCTTTTCTTTTTGAATATAGCCAGCGTATTTTACGTGAATTTCGGTCTGTTCTATGATCTCTCTATCCAAATTATTGGTAGAAATAAACTCAGAAACGCCTGGAAATTTAGCAACATCATCAAAGTTTAACTGAGGACGGGCTGCAATTTTAAACATTTTCATGGCTTGATTAATCGTTGCAGTTCCTTTTTCTTCCAAAATAGGATTGACTTCTGAAGGTTTAATACTCGCATTTTGGAGGAAATGAACAAACAAATCGGTCTTAGATTGCTTCTCTTCCACCCTATTTAAACGTTCTTTTGACACCAATCCAATCTCAAAAGCACGAGGAGTTAGACGTAAATCCGCATTATCTTGACGTAGTAAAGTACGATATTCAGCCCTAGAAGTAAACATTCGATAAGGTTCTTCTGTCCCTTTTGTAATCAAATCATCTATTAAAACACCTATATAAGCCTCGTTCCTTTTCAGTATAAAAGGCGCTTTTTCCTGTATTTTTAAGGCAGCATTTATACCTGCCATCAAACCTTGAGCAGCTGCTTCTTCGTATCCAGTAGTTCCATTTATCTGTCCAGCGAAGTACAAATTGTCAATTAATTTAGTTTCTAAGGTGTGCTTTAATTGTGTCGGAGGGAAATAATCATACTCAATTGCATAGCCAAAWCKKAARAATTTCACGTTTTCAAAACCAGAAACAAGGCGCAAAGCAGCGTCTTGAATATCCTCAGGAAGTGATGTTGAGAATCCATTTACATAGATTTCATTCGTTTTCCACCCTTCTGGTTCGACAAACAATTGATGTCTTTCCTTAGTAGAAAAGCGATCTATCTTGTCTTCAATTGACGGACAATAACGAGGTCCTGTACTTTGAATACGACCGTTAAACATAGGAGAGCGATCAAAACCTTCGCGTAACATATCATGTACATCCAAACTAGTATGGGTCATATGACAAGGTAATTGATGTTTCAAAGGACTTGTCGAGGTCGAATATGAAAACTTTTCAGGATTCAAATCTCCGGGTTGAACTATCATTTTAGAAAAATCNAAAGACCTAGCATCCACTCTTGGAGGGGTCCCTGTTTTCATTCTACCAGACTCAAAGCCCAAAGCATTTAATTCTTCGGTAATACCATGAGAGGCGCTTTCACCAGCTCTACCACCACCAAAACTCTTATCTCCAATATGAATCAATCCATTCAAAAATGTACCCGCAGTAATCACTACAGCCTTTGATTTTATTTTTAAACCAAGCGCCGTCTTCACTCCTACTACCTTACTATCTTCGATTAAAAGTCCTACCACAGAATCCTGAAACAAATCAAGGTTCGGAGTATTCTCTAATCTGTTTCTCCATTCCTCTGCGAAACGCATGCGATCAGACTGGGCMCGAGGACTCCACATAGCRGGYCCTTTAGACTTATTAAGCATCTTGAACTGTACAGCCGTTAAATCGGTTACAATCCCGCTATACCCTCCTAAAGCATCAATCTCACGTACTATCTGTCCTTTTGCAATACCACCCATTGCAGGATTACAGCTCATCTGAGCTATGTTTTGCAGCGACATTGTAATAAGTAAGGTATGACTTCCAAGATTAGCACTTGCTGCAGCAGCTTCGCTACCAGCGTGTCCTCCTCCAACGACTATCACGTCGTATGTTGTATTGAATAAACTCATAATATAATATGTTCCACGTGGAACATTAAAATTAGATTAGAAATTGTTCCACGTGGAACAATTAAATTTTGCGCAAAGATAGGTAATAATCTTCTTTCATTCTCATCTCCTTTTTGTCTTCAGGAGTCTTGTCTTTATATCCACAATAATGAAGTACACCATGCGCCATAACTCTGTGTAATTCTTCTAAGAACGTCACACCAAATTCTGTGGCATTTTCTTCAATCCTTTCTACAGATATAAAAATATCTCCAGCTATTAATTTACCCATGGTATAATCAAAACTGATAATATCTGTTAAGGTATCATGCTTTAAAAATTCCACATTACGTTTTAATAAATCTTCGTCAGAACAAAAAATATAATTTATTGTATCCAAACGATACGACTCATTTAATATTAAATCAGCAATCCATTTTCCGATACCATCAGTATCCGAAATCTCAACTTCCTTTTCAAAATGAAATTCAATCATTAATTAGTTTTAAAATATTTAATCACTTTTATTTTGTAATCGTGTTGCAAAGGTAAACTTTGACGTAACAATAATTCGTCTTTTGTTTTAAAATACTTTTTTAGTAAAATAGAATCTATTGTAGAACTCTTAAATTTCAATATATTTTCTTCTGATTTTCGTTCTTCTTTTTCTCCTTGTTGTTTGAATGCTTTTTTTAATTTCAACAATTCATATTTCAAGGCAGTCATCTTTTTTAGATTGCGATCCGTAAAACCTTTCTCAATAATATCATTTAATAAATCATCCATTTTTTTAGAAATCCCATCCCCTGCTTTTGAACCACCTCTCTTTTTAGACAAGGCATCAAACATTTCTTTAATTTTAGTTTGCTCCTGAAACAACTTATACAATTCTCCTTCTTTTCCATTTTCTCCTTCTCCTCCAGATTCTCCATCTTTAGGTTCACCATATTCTCCAGGCTTCAATCCCTTTTCCATTTTCTCCAAAAGTTCGGATTGTTTCTTAATAATATCAGGCAAACTTATCCCCTCCCCTTTTCCTTTTCCAGATCCTGGCATCGGCATAGCGTTCATCATGCTATCTAATAAATCACTTAACATCACCGCTAAATTATTGACGGCCGTCATAACATATTGTTGAGATTTAATTCCATCCCTAAATTTTATATCAGAAAAATACTCAATGCTATTTCCTAAAAAATAATGAGCATCGCTTAATTCCTTATCTATCTTAGAAGACATTTTTTCCATACGTAAAGACAGTACATACAAACTATCATCTATATGTTCAAAATAGGTTTTTAAATGATGTTGCTTTTTTACATTTCCTGGTAAGGTTGGATTGTCCGATTGTAAGCCCTCCATCTTTTCAATTAAAGATTCTTGCTGAAAAGAAAAGTTTACTAAATTTTCTACAATCGCTCTTAAGGCTTCCATATCCTCCTCCATCATTTCCATTTCTCCAGCCATCATTTTCGCTTGCATTTTCATAGCCAATTCCATCATTTCACTCGCCGCCTTTTTCTGATTCTTTTTAGGAGATTTTTGTTGTTCTTGTTTTTCAGAAGCTTCTTTCATTTCTTCTTTAATCAACTCCTCCTCTGGATTAGAATCCGGTATATCCATAGGATTCTTTAATTCTTCGTTTTCTTTCTTCAAAGCATCCAACTCTTTTTCCAACTCTTTAAAATCTTGATTYAGTTCTTTTTGAGCATCCTTATCAACATCTTTAGTTTCTTCMTTTTCCGAAAGCTCCTCTTGTTTTTTAGAGAGCTCYTTCAACTCCTCTACCAATTTATTAGCTTTCTGTTCAACGTAAAAACGTTTCATCATTTCTACAAGCCTTTCCAAAGAATGCTCCTTTTGTTTATTTTGWGCACTCATCTTTTTKAGCTTCTTAACAAGATCCTCTTTTTKTAATTTTTCTGCYAAGTCCTTTAACTCRTCTAACAATTTRTTTTTCTTRTTCATTTCCAAAGCYTCTTTGATTCGTTGTTCTAAATCAGCTTTTTTCTCTTCCATGGATTYTTCAACATTACTTTCAGAAATGGTTTTTAACAATTCTTSCTGTGTACGATTCAAGATAKCGGCATGCTTTTTTTGCTGYTTCAWAAATGCYGCAAACTTAGTTTTGTCGTTRAAATTNAAANTCTTTTTTTGCRTTCAAYTCATTTTTAAATTCCTCCAAATCCTTCTCCATCATTTTTTGAAAACCTCGCTCCTTCTCTAAATCCTTTATCACATCTTTTTCTTTTTTAAGACGTTCAGAATTTAACTCATCTACAGTGCGCTTATAAAATTTAAAAACGGCAGACTTAGAAGATTTTGGACCAAGGATTCCATCGTTGTCAAAAACCTCAAAATAACATTCATATTTTTTTCCATCAATAAAATCTATATCATTTGAAAATGTATAAATAAAATTATGAAACTGTTTTTTTGGCCTCAAAATCGACTTCCTCACTAGTGTATTTGCTTCGTTTTCTACAGAAAAGCATAGCAGAATATCAGACACAAGGTAATCGTCACTTACATCGATTAAAAATCGTTTTTGACCTTCCAAATCTCCATCAATATGCATCTGAACAGCAATCGTCGGATATTCGTCTCCAACGCTACGGACACCAAAATTTAAAGGTTCAAAATTGTCGATATTTTCATTCGCACTGAAAATAGAATATTGAAACGAACCAGAAATATTTTTCGAAAACTCGAATTCAAATGGATTAGTTTTTATAAAGGGAATATTACTTTTATCCGCATTTATCTGAAAAAAAACTGAATCAACATTTTTTCCAGAAACTTTCCATTTTATAGTTGTTCCACGTGGAACGGTCAATTGTCSTACATTAGAAATTTTTTCATTTTTTCTTTGGGTGTAGCGAGGAAAATTTAAAAGTGCTACCATTTTTTCCAATACAGGAACTTTTTTACAAAGCAACTCATATTCATTAGAAAGTACTTTATTTGATTCCAAATGAAAATTTACGGAAGTACGTGGATTTAAAAATTTATACTCAAATAAATTCGAAGCTACTTGCTTCATCAAAAAGGAATGACCCTTAATTATAATTTGAATATCACTAGGCATCACCTCCCCTATTGTTTCTACTTGCAATACATAATCCGTATGTTCAAAAAATTCTAAGGAAGTATTTTTTATATTAAAATAAAACGGTGCTGGTTTAATATAGGCTACTGAAGGGTTCACCACACGTTTTAAAGAATAAGAAAAGACAGCCACACTATTTGTGATAAAAATTATAGCAATGATTAAAAATAACGGAAGCAAATATTTTAAATATTTTAGATTAGAACTAAAATCTACGGCTCTTAAAAAAGGTACAGGCCTCAACTCCTCAGCACGTTGATCAATACTAGCAATAATTAGTTCAGACTCTTCAGAACTAGCACTTAACTGTATAATATTCAATAACTTATCGTCTATATCAGGAAAATACTTACCAATAAAAATAGCGCCTTCTTCCATAGAAATCCCTTTAGAGATTCCTATCAATTTAAATATAGGCAGCCCAATAAACTTAAATAACAGAAACAACTCAACTCCAACAAATAGCGCAACTAAGATCCATCGTTTAAACGTACTCAACCACAGCCAAGTTTCAAGAAATAACGTTCCTAAAAAAAAGAGCAACCCAAAGGCCAGAAATAATATCACACCACGAATCAAGTCATTTATATAGAATTTCTGTTGAAAATTCTTAATTTTAGCGAGTATAATCTGTAAATTTCCCAAGATAGCAACATATTAAAAACAGGTACAATTACCTATAATGATACAATTTCATGAAAAAATACCATTATTTAGCTATAAAGGAACAATAATTGCACTTTTAACGACATATTAAGAGGAAACGCCACAAAAATTTAATACTATTGTAGCAATATGAAGCATACATTTTTACTATTAATTACATTATTATATTCCATGCACTCCATGGCACAGTACGATGACAACAAAAAAGCATCAGGAACACTGAACCTAAAAGCGAAGGTTGTCAAAGTTAAAATCAAACCAACCATTGATTACACCTTAGAAAGTAATAAAAAAGATAAAATAGTAACACTTAACACCACAGCAAAACGTGTATTAAAAACAAAAAATAATACCCAAAGTGCCGTGATGATTCCCAAACCAGAAAAAGGAGTGTACACTAAAAAAATATTTCAAGGGRAAGATTTAACCTTTGGTAAAAAACAAGCAACTAGTGAACTAGGAACCATCACCACCAGAAGTAAAGAAATAGTAATTGAATGTAGAGACCACAGCCTGGTAGATGGAGACATAATAAGTGTGTATGTAAACGACCAACTTTTCAGGGAAAACATYATCCTTAAAAGTAATTATTTTGTGATAGACGTAGCATTAAATATRGGCTATAATAAAATCACTTTCTTAGCAAAAAATCAAGGATATTCTGGACCAAACACCGCACAATTTGTAGTGTACGACATCCACGGTAATTTAATTTTTAAACAAGGTTGGAATATTACCACAGGTCAAACCGCTACTTTCGGAGTGATTAGAACACAATAAAAAAAAGGTTTAAGACAATTATAAATAATGTCCTAAACCTTTTTTATTAAAAGTATCTATTAAAATGCCGTCTATTCTTCGTCAGCATTTATTTTATCAATAATTTTTCCTTCTAGTTCTTCCGCTAATTCTGGATTGTCCTTAATTARGCTTTTAACAGCATCACGACCTTGACCCAATTTGGTATCACCATAACTAAACCAAGAACCACTTTTCTTAACAATTCCATACTCCACACCTAAATCYAAAATTTCTCCCACTTTAGAGATTCCTTGACCATACATAATGTCGAATTCAGCAATTTGGAATGGCGGTGCCACTTTATTTTTTACTACCTTAACTTTGGTACTGTTTCCTACAACTCTATCACCATCTTTAATTTGAGTTCTTCTTCTAATATCTAAACGAACAGAAGCATAAAATTTCAAGGCATTACCACCGGTAGTAGTTTCAGGATTCCCGAACATCACACCAATTTTTTCACGCAATTGATTGATAAAAATAACCGTACAATTAGTTTTGTGAATAGTACCTGTTAATTTACGCATAGCTTGAGACATTAAACGAGCATGTAAACCCATTTTAGAATCTCCCATTTCTCCTTCAATTTCACTTTTAGGAACCAATGCCGCTACAGAGTCAATTACAATAATATCAATAGCACCAGAACTAATTAAATGATCAGCAATTTCTAAAGCTTGCTCACCATAATCTGGTTGAGAAATAATTAAATTATCAATATCCACTCCTAGATTCGCTGCATAAAAACGATCAAAAGCATGTTCCGCATCAATAAATGCCGCAATACCTCCATTTTTTTGAGCTTCTGCGATTGCATGGATAGCCAATGTAGTTTTACCAGAAGATTCAGGACCGAAAATTTCAATGATTCTTCCTCTAGGATAACCACCTACACCCAAAGCTAAATCCAATCCTAAAGATCCCGTAGAAATAACCTCAATATCTTGTGCTGCAACATCACTCATTTTCATTACCGCTCCTTTACCATAGGTTTTATCTAATTTATCTAAGGTTAATTGTAACGCTTTCAGTTTTGCTAACTTCTCTTTATCTTCGGCCATAATATTTATTATCTTATTTTAAAATGCTAAAATACAAAAGACTTTAGCAAACCATTGCTACAAATTATAGCAAAATATAATTTTATTTATATCTTCATGGAAATATGCTTTATTCCATCCTCTAAATATATCTTTCCACGCTTCTCAAAACCGTGACGTTCGTAGAATTTCTTCAAGTGATTTTGAGCAGAAATTTGTACATCCTCCGTTCCATATAGGTCATAAATAGCTTTTACACAAAGGTTTATAACAATATTCCCTGAATTTTGCCCCCTATGATCTGGATGGACCACTACCCTACCAATACTCGCATATTTAAAGTAATCTCCAGGACCAAAAATTCGTGCATAGCCAATAATTATTTCATCCTCTTTTATGAAAATATGGTTGGCAATACTGTCTTTTCCGTCCACATCTTGGTACACACAATCTTGCTCTACTACAAAAACCTGCGCACGTAATTGTAATATTTCGTACAATTCATCTTTACTTAACTCGCTATATGCTTTATTAAAAAATTCTATCTTCATTAGTCTTGAACTATGTATTTTTTCTCATCATCACGTTTAAATTCTGGTTGGAAATTAACATGATTAATTTTAAATTTGGTTTTCAATAAACCTTCAATTTCTTCACAATAAACATCAAATTCTGATAACTTTATATCCCTATAAAACTCTATATGTGCCTCAAAATGACAGTCGTGATCATTCAGTTGCCAAATATGAACATGATGTATATTTTTAACAGCAGTAATATTTAAAATCTCCTTTTCAATATCTTCTATCACCAAGTTATCAGGAGCAAACAACATCAATATTTTTAAGGTATCCACTATAATACTCCAACTCATATACACCAAGTAGATGGCTATTAATATCGTTAACAAGGCATCCACCCAATACACCTGATACACAGTGATTAATACCCCTCCTATCAACACCACAACCGATGTCAACATATCGGTTAATAAATGTAAATAAGCCGATTTCATATTCAAGTTGTGATCAGCATCTCCTTTTAATAATAAGACACTAAAACCATTCACTAAGATCCCTAAAAACGCCATCCACATAACAATGGTACCGTTTATAATTTGAGGTTCAAAAAAACGTTGTACTGCCTCAATAGCCAACCACACTCCTATCACAATTAAAGTGATAGCATTGATAAAGGCGGCTATAATCTCGGCACGTTTAAAGCCAAAAGTATGTTTAATGGTCTGCTTTTTACGTAAGGAGAGTCTATTTGCTATATAACTTAATATAAGAGATATAACATCAGAAAAATTATGAATTGCATCAGAAATCAAAGCCAAGCTTCCAGAAATAAACCCAAAAACCAATTGCGCCACAGTAATAATACTGTTCAATACTATAGATAACAATAACTTTTTTCCAGATAAGACTGGATGCTGATGATTATGCGAATGATGCCCTCCCATAAAAAGAGTTTTAAAAATGAATGTAAGGTATTAGCTTTTTATTTTATCCACACGTGTTTGGTGTCTTCCACCTTCAAACTCGGTATTCAAGAATATTTCTGCGAATCCCACTGCTTGTTGGATAGAAACAAAACGTGCAGGAATAGCTAAAATATTAGCATCGTTATGCAATCTTGTCAATTCCACCAACTCGTTATTCCAACACAAWCCRGCTCTWACCCCTTGGTGYTTATTAGCYGTCATTTGCGCTCCATTCCCACTTCCACATATAATGATACCAAAAGTAGCTTTTCCACTTTCTACAGCTTCAGCAACTGGATGGATCGCATCTGGGTAATCCATACTATCGTTTGTATCAGTTCCAAAATTCAAAACTGTATAGTTATTTTTTTTCAAATATTGGATGATTTCGAACTTATATTCAGTTCCGGCATGATCGTTCCCTATTGCTATTGTCATATTGTTTATTATTAAGTGGTTAATACAATTGCAAAAGTACAAATTCGTAGTTATCCACAGCTAAAAAAAGGCATTGTTAATTAAATTCGTCAAAACTATAAGTCTCAAACACTTACGTAACCTATCGAATTGTTAATAAAATAACAACTAGTAATGATAAATAAAATTTGAAAATCCAATTGTTTTTACAATACAGCGAACAACCAATACAAACCAAATTTATTTATGAATTCAAATGATAAAGTTATCCACAGGTTTTTGAATGGTTATGAACATTTATAAACCATATTTTTMTTATAGTTGACAACGGCTAACTTTGTTGACACACTGTTCATAACTCTTAAATTTTATTGATTCACAAACTATTAGCACGTTCATAAGTCTGACTAAATTGTTAATCATTCAATAATTTCGAAAAACAACATAATAAATCAACAATTTATGCCAGCTATTAACAAGCAATATAGCATCATTAATAATTTTTTTAAATTTTAAAAAGTCTTCTATTATATATATATGTGTTTATAACCTTAAAAAGAAAAGAGACAGATCTAAAATAGAAAACTGAAAACCTAAAAATTCTGCGCGTAACATAAATGACTTTTTATCAATTCTAAAATGAAAATTGGATTGTAAAAATAATGAAGATATAAAGGACTAAATTTAATAGATACTCACAGGCTGTTAAGAAGTACTATTTATACACAATAAAGAAAAGATTCAAAATCGATTTTAAGCCATTTTAAGAGATAAGTATATAAGCGTTGTAAAAGACGTTGCTTTCTATTTGGGCGTTCCCTACGGTCGGGCTATACGCTACTACGCTTCGCTTTTTTTAGAAGGAAAAAGCTGCAGGGTATTCACTGCTATCCCTAACGCGGGTATTGTAAATATCAATTAGTTAATGTATTGATATTTAGACATATAGTTATTTGTATGCAAAAGAACGATTTTAATACAACTATTTATTGCTAGAATTTTAATGCCGCTGCGCAAAGTCTCCTGACTTTGCGTAACACTTAGAACCACTATATAACTCACGTTAATAAAAAAAAAGGAGCTTACGTTATACGAAACCGCTGCGCAAAGTCTCCTGWCTTAGCGCACCACATAGCACTACTATATAACTCACGTTAATAAATAAAATTAAAAGAGCTTACATTATACGAAATCTAGAAAACWACATTTTATTATAGTTAACACATTGATTCAAAAATAAGATGAGAATTGGAAGCATTATTTTTTTTTATTAAAAATAATAATTAAAAGTTAGGCTCAAAGTCGGGAGACTTTGCGCAGCATGGGTAAAGGAGCTTACATTATACGAAATCAAGAAAACTACATTTTATTATAGTTAACACATTAATTCAAAAATAAGATGAGAATTGGAAGCATTATTATTATTATTAAAAATAATAATTAAAAGTTAGGCTCAAAGTCGGGAGACTTTGCGCAGCACGGCTAGAAAACATGATTTACTGGAAACAAAATAAAAATTTATTTTGTTCTAAAACAGCTGAGACGCTGCATTTAATAATTTTGGAGGTGCACTTACCGTTTCTATAGTATCCTTTTCAAAAGCATCGTGAATGCTATCAATAGCCACTACTACGCCAATAGCGAAGATGACTAAAAATAAAATTACAAGTTTAAAAAGACGTTTCATAACAAGATGGTTTACCTAATAGACGCTCAATTTTAACAATTGTTACAGAAAATTTAAGATTTTTTTAACTTTTTGATTTCGGAACGATAA
This sequence comes from Flavobacteriaceae bacterium, assembly GCA_002401105.1. Lineage (GTDB taxonomy): Bacteria > Bacteroidota > Bacteroidia > Flavobacteriales > Flavobacteriaceae. The sequence goes on from NVSD01000075.1 coordinate 12,554, forward strand.
ATTGCAATGCTTTTGCGTGCATTTTTAACTCAAATCCTCCCGTTCCAATCAACTCTCCATCTGCTTGAATATAAGCTTTATCACCTTTTAAAACTGTTACTTTTAAGGCATTGGTTTTAAAACTTTTTACAAATTTTTTACTAGTGATTTTACCATTAAATAAGCCTGGTAAATTATTGATTAACTGGACCAACGTAATTTTTTTAACACTGGTAATATCAAATAATCCATCAGTAGTATGTACGTTTTTTGTCAATTTCATGCCTCCTCCGCAGTATTCACATAAGCCCATTAAAAATAACAACGATTTTGTTTCAATAGTAGTCCCGTTCATTTCTACTTTTAAATGCGTTCTCTTGTAGGCCGCTATACTTACTAAAGCTCCTACCAAATACGCTAAAACACCTAATTTTTTATAATTATTTACTTTGTAAACAACATGTCCATCAAAGCCTATTCCTGCCAAGTTATTAAAGTATACCTCTTGTTTGGAATTGTCTAATTTTAGAAAGCCAATGTCTTGAAAAACAGAATGATTTTGTTTGAGAATTTGGATGGCTATTTTGTAATCTTTTTCAATATTATAAGTTTTAATCCAATCATTACCAGTTCCTAAAGGGATAATACCCAACTTTACATGCTTCGTGTTTTTGGCACAATTCATCAAACCGTTTACTACATTGTGTAAGGTTCCGTCGCCTCCCACACAAATTATATGGGTATATCCTTCCTCAACAGCGGATTGTACTAATACGCCTTCGTGGGATTTATATTCAGAAAATGCGACTTTAAAATCGAATTTTTGTTGTTTTAATTCTTCTTCAATTTCATGCCATTTTTGAGCAGTTTCTCCATTTCCTGCAACCGGATTTACGATTACAAACCATTTAATATCCATYTTCAAAAATTTAATTAGCGMYGCAAAATACAAATAGTAACATTAGAATAACAACTATTTATTGTACAATTTACATACACTATAAAGTGATTTAGGTGTAAGTTACTAAAAAACAACTAGTTAATTTTGATTACTGCATAGGTATACTTCATGAAACATAGACAGATGAACCCTATAAGATTTTAAATGTGTATTTTTACCGATAATAAGTAAAAAAAATATGTCAAGAAAAAATAAAATGTTCAAGAAAAAAGGAAAGGTTATTAAAGATTTAACCAGAAAAGTACTTCGAATATTTAATAATAATCCAGAAGGATTATACAATTACAAGCAAATAGCTTCAAAAATTAAAATTGCAGCACTAACTGAAACATTCATTGAATCAATAGCGCCACGCATTGGAATAATAATATTTTGTGTTGTATTTTTCAACCATTCTTCTGATAAGCCAGTAGCCTCTGTTCCAACAACAATAGCAGTTGGCTTGGTGCAATTTATAGTTTGATATTTAACAGACGCAGTTAATGCAGCTCCATAGATA
>NVSD01000076.1 GCA_002401105.1 Flavobacteriaceae bacterium
AGCTAACGGTTAATCCAGAACTAGCTGTTCCTGTCAATGCAAAGGGAGCATCACCGAAGGTCTTTCCTGCAAGTGCTCCAAAAGTTGTAGTTTGATTTGATTTTGATATGGTTAAAGTAATGTCTTTTRTTCCYGCACTATAAATTCCATTTGCAGCTTGCGTAGCTCTAATAGTTAAACTTCCAACATTTCCAATAGTTACTGTTYTATTACTAGTAACACCAAGTGTTGTTCCTGTGGTATTCACTCCTTCAATTGTATATGTGATTGCTCCATCTGAATTGGAAGTTGCCCCTAAATCAAAGTTTACATCTTCGTAGGTTTTGTTAATATCTCCGAAGGTAATGGTAGGAGAAGTACTTGGAGCTTCAACATTAGAAATAGTAATATCACTTGAAGACCAATTACCGACACCATGGTTAGTCTCGTTTGGAACAATAGTGAAAATAATTTCCGCTACTGAATTTACAGGAGCACTGTTATCATTGTCAAAATATGAAAATATAGAAGTCCCTTTAATAGGTAAATATTTGTCAGCATTTAGTGTCATAGTTCTTATGGTAGCACCAGTTTTATCTTTAAAAACAATATTGGTAGTTTTATCAAAAACTTGACCTATACCTCCAATTGGGTATGCAAAAAGATTTAGAACATCTAATGAAAAAGATTCTGCGTTAGTTCCGTCTGCTTTTATTGTATACGTTTTAGATTGTCCTAAATCACTATTATTGATGTACATATCACCTCCATCGCTTGCAATAATATTACTAAGAACATAATTGGTATTWGTAGAATTGGTCTTAAACCCTGGCTCAGCAGAATCAGCAGCAGCAATTCCAGCAAAGTTATTTGTCCCTAATTGATGGGTTGTAAAACTACTATTACTTCCGTAAGAGGTTCCTGCAGAATTTGTTGCATATGCTCTAACGTGAATGGTTGTATTAGAAGAGAAACCATCTATAGTAGCAGAAAAAGAGCCTGTCCCCGATGTATTTTGAACTTTAGTATTTGAAATGGTAGGATTGCTTGTGGTTCCCCAAACAATTCCTCTATCTGTTACACTTGCACCTCCATCTGCAGTCACATTTCCACCCAAATCAGCAGAAACAGTTGTTACAAATGTTTGCGTAGTTGTAGTCACTGTTGGTGTACTGATCGCAACAGCAGTTATCACTACTAAATCATCAATTGACCAACCTCCAAGTATAGGAGATGCTGGTGTAAATACAATCTCATCAATATTAGCAAATGAACCTGTTGTTGGAGATGTGAAATCTAAAGTAATATCTGAGTTATGAGCTGGTGAAGTTAGAACTATTGTCCCTACGGTAGCTCCATCCTTCTTCCCTGTAATTGTAAAATTAAGTACGGCATTTCCTATGGCTTGTTCATAAGCAAAATGTGCAGATGTCAACCCAATTTCACCACCACTATCGGTTTTTAATGTTCCTGAAGAAACTGAAGCTACTGCGTTTCCAATCCATCCTAAAACGGCTTCTCCATTAGCACCTATTGTGCTTGTACCTGCGCCATTTCCTGCATCAGCTGTAGCTAAATAAATGGACCCACTAGATGTGCCAGACATATCAAACTTATTTAAGAGTGCTGTGACCGAATGATCTGCACTTGGACTTGCCGAATTTGCTATAATAACGACTCCTGTACCAAACTCCATCGTTCCTGGAGTTGGTGTACTAGAAGCTGAGATTGTTATTTTATTAGATACAGTTCCTGTAGTTTCATAGGTTTTTGTACCACTACAATCATTGTATGCAAAAACTTTATAATAATACGTCGTATTTGGATTAAGACCAGTTACGGTAACACCTCCGTTAGAAGTACCTGCATTCACAACTTGATCTCCACTTCCATAGACTGTATTAGCAGATGGTAGACTCGCTGCATTAGAAGGGGGGGTAAAAGAATTAGAAGTATTCACTTGTATTACATATCCAACTGCTCCACCTGCAGGTGCCGTAAAGGAATTTAGTTGAATGGAACTTGAAGTTGTTGTACCAAATGACATACCTGTTACTTGTGCAGTTGGTGCCGAACAAGAGGGAACTGCTGTGCCAAATACAAACTGATCTAAGTTTGCTAACAAACCAAAACTTCCACCTGCTACAATTCTAATTTCATCAACATCGTTAAAATCTGCACTTAAAGTAAAAGTTCCCGATGCACCTTGTGAATTATTTGATTGTGTAGCTACTTGCGAACTATTTTTATATCCAGTAACGGTAATTGATGTTATAAAATCAGCACCAGAATAATGAAAGGTTTGAAAATCAAAATCACCACCAGATTTTGTTACAGTTAATACATCTCCACTATCAAAATTTACATCATTAGCAACTAGTGCTAGTCCAGAAAAACTATTTCCATTGTCTACTTTCATACTAATTGGGCTACCGTTTTCTGTTGCAGAAAAAGTATAGCCACTAAGTACAACAGATGTACCGATAAACTGTTCATCAGCCCAACCTTGGTCATCAAAAGTGATAGTCGTTTGTGAGTAAAATTGGATGCTAAAAAGTAAAAAAGTAAAAAATAGAAATTTCTTATAGAAATCAGTTATGTATCTTTGTTTCATAAAATTTAGTATTATAATGTTAGATGATAATTTTTTAACAGACAGGGAAATTTAAAATTATATTACTATTTAATGTCTATAATATGTGAGTAACTAATATAAATTGGACCCAATCTTGTGAGCAGATTATTATGTTGTAAAATTTTCCCTGTATTACAAATCATTAATGTACATGACAAGTCTTTAACCATGGATTATAATTGGTTATTGCATAAAAAAAATGGAGAAAACAATATGTTTTTGTTCATTATTTATTGATTCACTTGGAGTAGCAAATCATCATACAGTTGTTGAATTTTTTTCTCAGTTTTAAGATAATAGCTCAAAGAATATCTTAAAAACAAAAAGATAAATATCATTCCATATGCACTTTCAATAATTTCTCTTGAAATTAGACAATCATCCAAAATAAATTTAATAAAAAGGGAAAAATAGGAATAATATTTATAGCTAAGATTTCCAATTGGAAGTCAGGTAAAGCATAGCTAAACCAGCTGTCACTATTAAATGCTATAAAATAAAATAAAGTCACATTGGGGAAAAATGACCCATAAAAAGATRCTAACATATTTTTTTNKGGGGTTAGAGAAAAATKGTTTCAAAAATTAGGTAATTACACTTTTCATGTATAAAGTGCTGTTATCCAGTTGATTTAATAAAACTAACCAAATTGTTGCTATATGCATCAATCATATTCTATTTTTTGCTACTCCAAATAACCTACGAGTAATAAAAAATAGTCCATCTATTTACTTCGTGATATTTACCATGTCACATCCATAGGGAGTTCCCGCATTATTCAAGTCATTGATTTTTTTTAAAAAAACAACAGCATTGTATTAAAAGTACATCGCTTTAAAAGTAACCTATGATAATTATACGTAAAGAGTTCTTTGCAAATCATCAAAAAATCAGTTTTTTATTACCTATTCTTAATGCTTATGATTTTTATCAGCTTTTTACATACCTATATAATGCATGAGTAATATTTATTTGTAAATTGTTGCTACGATCGTTGTATTAACCTCGGTCTATAGATTGAACTACGAGTTCTATATTAAGCAGGTTACTTTCGCCTATAAACGCCTTATCTAAACATAAATTCACCCCATTCAATATAAAATACGCTACACTAGAAGCAGTTCAGTTCCAAAGAGACAAAACTATATTTTTATAGAAATCACTAGACTGAACCTCTATATAATAATACAAACTCTAATTAATGAGATGTAATTATTTGATGTAATGCTCGTGAATATCTGTGAATTATAAGCTTTTATGTTTTTTTAATTTAAGTTTCCTGATTTTATGTATTTACAAGAGAAGTAACGTGTGATAAATAGGGAAGTTGTCTGTTTTTCCCCTCTCCAAATAAAAAATCATCCTTCAAAAGATAGCTCTTTAGTGCCATTTATTGCATGGTAGCAGGTGTGAGGACGCATAAATGCTTATTGTCATGTATGCATATTTTTTTTTGTATATTTGAAGAGTAACTATTTGAAAGTGATGTAATTATGAAGACAACACATTTCTGTACTGCGGGTATGATTGATGTAGGGTCAAATTTACGTTGCTATTGTGGATAGTTGGGCGTTATAGCCAATGTAAAAAAAAGATTGCGGAGTATAAAAATACAGTGTTTTTAAAGGGAAATTATTATGGATGAGAAAGGGAACAATAAAGAAGAACACATATCAGAGTTTCAGCAATTACAGCAGGAGCATAAATCATTAAAAGTATTGTACAAACAAGACATCGGTGAACGTAAGCTGGTRGAGAAAAAGATGRAACGGTATAATGATGCATTGTCAAAACTCAATATATTATCATTTGAATTGATGATGCTGTCTGGAGATGCCAATTTTGAAGCTTTTACAACAAGGCGCATTAAAGAAATTACTGGTGCCGAGGTGGTAATATTCTCCGAATATAACGCTAAAGACCGAACAACAACAATCAAAGAAATTGAAATTGAGCAAGGCCTGCTTAAGAAAGTGGTTGGTCTACTTGGTAAACAGATTAATGAAATCCATATTACTGTCAGTGAARRAATGTACCRSAAAATGACAAAAGAAATCGTTGGAGTAAGTACTACTTTGCACGCGATTAGTTTTGGAGCTATTTCACGTCCGGTAGGCGCAGCAATAGAGGCTATATTTAATGTGGATTGTTTTATTGGATTGGCCTTTCTGGCGGAGGGGAAACTATACGGTACATGTGTACTTGCCATGAAAAAAGGCCATCCCGAGCCACAACGTGAGATCTTAGAAAACCTTGCTTTTATGATAGCTGGGGCAATTAGGCGGTGGAATGCTGAGAATGATTTGCGTGAAAAAGAAAGCTTTAATTATGCCCTGTTTCGAGACAATCCTATTGCAACGATAGTTGTAGATGCTAAAGGGATAATTTGTGATGTAAATAATTTTCAGAAAAAGTTAAACGGCAGTCTTCCTAAAATTGGAGATGTGATGTACAGGGATTATGCCTTCAAGCATAAAACAGACATGTACGCTGAATTAATGAACTGTATTAATACGGGAGTATCCAAGAATTTTCCTGATATGAAATACGAGAAAAAGAACCTGGATATAACCTTAGCTCCTTTTGATCAGGGTGCTCTTATAACCTGCATTGACATTACCGTGCGTAAGCAGGCGGAAGAAGCCTTAAAAGAGAGCGAAGAACGATACCGTGCATTATATGACAACAACCCTTTAATGATTTTTACGCTAGATACAGAGGGAATAATCCTTTCAGTAAATGAAACCGGAATAGCACAACTCGAGTATTCAAGAGAAGAATTGTTAGGGAATTCGATGCTACTATTATTTCATGATAACGACAAGCAAAAAGTAATTGAACTAAAAGAAAAATGTTTGCTCAATCCAGATGAAATAATATCATGGGAATTAAGAAAAATTTCTAAAAACGGAAAACTGATTTATGTGAATGAAAATGCCCGAGTGCTTCAAGCAGATGATGGGAGTAAATTCATTTTGATAATGTGTGAAGATATCACCGAGAGTAAGGATGCAGAGGTAGCTCTTATTAAAGCCAAAGAGAAAGCCGAAGAAAGTGACCGCCTTAAATCCTCCTTTTTAGCCAATTTGAGTCATGAAATCCGCACTCCCATGAATGGTATTTTGGGCTTTTCAGGATTACTAAAAAACTCAAAACTTAGAGGAGATAAGCAGCAAGAATATATCAATATCATCGAGGAAAGCGGTAAGCGTATGCTTAATATCATCAACGATATTGTTGATATTTCGAAAATTGATTCTGGTCAAATATCACTTTCAATGTCTCAAGTAAATATCATAGACACACTAGAAAATAGAAGTAACTTTTTTAAACGAGAAGCCGAACAAAAAGGATTAAAATTGTCCCTTAAAAGCAGACTCCTTCCAAGTGAAGCAACAATAAGAATAGACAAAGAAAAATTTATAGCGATTGTAAATAGTCTTGTTAAAAATGCGATTCGATATACGAACAAAGGAACGATTGAATTTGGATGTGAGAAAAAAGGCAATTTCTTAGAGTTTTTTATAAAAGACACGGGTATTGGAATTCCTAAAGATAGACAGGAAGTGATATTCGAACGTTTTATTCAGGCTGATATTGAGGATAAAATGGCTATGCAAGGTACAGGACTGGGTTTAGCCATTTCGAAATATTACGTGGAATTACTAGGTGGAAAAATTTGGGTTGTGAGTAAGGATGGAGARGGTTCATTGTTTCATTTCACCGTTCCATATAGTTTGGAAACAGATGATGAAAAAAGATGTGATCAAGATGTTACAAAAGGAATATTGGAGAATCAAACGAAAAATCTCAAAATACTAATTGCAGAAGATGACGAAATATCAGGGAAGCTGATGACAATTCAAGTCAATGCAATCAGTAAAGAAATTTTAATAGCAAGGACAGGAAAAGAAGCTGTTGAAGTTTGCCGTAATAATCCTAATATCGATTTAATTCTGATGGATATTCAAATGCCTGAAATGAATGGATATAAAGCAACACAACATATTCGTCAATTCAACAAAGATGTTATTATAATAGCTCAAACGTCTTATGGTTTATCTGGTGACAAGGAAAAAGCATTGGAAGCAGGATGCAATGATTATATTTCTAAACCCTTTAACAAAAATGAATTACTGGCCTTATTGCGACAGTATTTTAAAAAGCAATTAATTGTAAACTGACAATTAATCAATAGAGAGTGAAAGACACAATTCGAATAATTACTTTTTTCAATAAAATTATTGGTGTAATAATACKCAAGTTATTTTAGAGTTACGGAATAATAAGTTCGTTTATAAGTATGTATATGTTCGCTTCTAAAGTAACTTCTTACTATGAACATTACAGTCTATTTGCCATGTGTATTCATGTTGGTCTTTGTTCATATGCATGATGGATCCATTTGAATAAGGAATAAAAACGGTTGGTTACCGTCTGACTTAGTTGCACATCAACCTAAAAACACAACGTCCATCATAAGACAAAGGACTTTGTGAAATCACTGTATTACAGTAGGTTAGTGGGGTGCGAAAAATTTTAAAAGCATGTATGCATATCTGTTTGTCTTTTGWATATTTGATGAACAACTATTTAAATGTAAGGTGATTATAAAATTACATGTAAAATATGTCCTCTGTACTGTTGGTATAATCGAGTTACCCTAGCTTTTATGTTGCTATTGTGGATATACGGGTGTTAGCCCCAACTAAAGACAAATTGTGATTTTTAGTACAAACAGGAATGTGAAAACATTGAAAAAGATATGACCAAAAACAAAGCACTTCCTATTACTATAATAGCAATTTTAACTTTTCTGTTTTCATGTAGTAGTTCAGATACTATTACCGAAGAAGAGAAAAAGTGGTTAAATCAGCACCAAAACCTAGTTGTGGGGATTACACCAAATGAGCCGCCATATCAGTTTATTAACGAAAAAGGTGAGATAGTCGGTATTTTTATTGATTTTTTAAATATAATTGAAAAAGAAATAGATTATAAATTTGAAAGAATTTATAATTCAGATTTTTCAAAATTATTGGAAGGCACCAAAACGGGAACAATTGACGTATTGCTTGAAAATCAAGAAACAGAAGAACGAAAAACATTTTTAAAGTTTACCCCTCCACTTGTATCACATAATCATATCATCGTTGTAAGAAATTCTGTAAATGATATTGGAAATATTGATGATTTGAAAGGAAAAAAAATTGCAGTTGGAAATAAATTTGCAATTCATGAGTATCTTTCAAAAGAATATCCCATGTTCACATTAGTTCCGCTTGCTGGTGATGTTGAATGTTTGCAAGCAGTATTGACCGGTCAAGTTGATGCATATGTTTGTCAACAAGCCATCGCAACATATTACATAGATAAAGAGGGTATTAGTGGCTTGAAGATTGTAGGTGAAGTGAATTATAGAAATGAATTGGCAATAGCCAGTCGAAAAAGCCTAGACACTTTAAATTCAATATTAATAAAAGCAGTAAATACAATCAGAAACAAAGAGAGAAAACAGGTTTATAGTAACTGGCTTTCTTTTACAGTGCAACCTTTTTATCAAGAAACAACGTTTTTGGTAACAATTTGTAGTGTTTTTATTATTATAATTTTTCTTGCTATTTCATTTAATAGACTACTGCAAAAAAAGGTACAACAAAAAACTAAAGAACTGCAAAAATCCAAAGAGAAAGCAGAACAAAACGAAGAAAAGTTCAGGACTGTTTTTGGAGATAATAATACGATACAATTGTTGATAGCATCTGAAACCGGACAAATATTTGATGTAAACCAAGCTGCTTGCGATTTTTATGGATATGAATACAATGAATTAATTTCCATGAATATTCAAACTATCAATCAATATTCCAAAGAGGAGGTCCAGTATGAGATGCAAGAAGCGAAACTTCTAAAACGAAACTATTTCGAGTTTAGACATAAATTAGCCAATGGCACAATTAAAGACGTAGAAGTTTATTCTAATCCAATTATTATAGATAATAGAAGTGTATTGATTTCAACAATTCATGATTGTACAGCCCGAAAACTTGCAGCAAATGAATTAATTAAAGCCAAAGAAAAAGCAGAAGAAAGCGACCTTTTAAAATCAGCTTTCCTTGCCAATATGAGTCACGAAATCCGAACGCCGATGAATGGTATACTTGGTTTTGCGGAATTGTTAAAAGAACCAGATTTAACTGGAGATAAGCAACAAAAATATATTAGTATCATTGAAAAAAGCGGACAGCGAATGCTCAATATTATCAATAATATTGTTAATATCTCGAAAATTGAATCGGGACAGATGGAAGTTAATATACAGGAATCGAATATTAACGAGCAAATTGAATTTATTTATACCTTCTTCAAACCTGAGGTTGAAGCCAAAGGTATGCAGTTTTCTTTTAGAAATTCATTGCCTTCAAAAGAAGCTATTCTAAAAACCGACCGTGAAAAGGTATTTGCGATACTTACTAACCTCGTAAAAAATGCTATCAAATACAGTGAGAAAGGTTCCATAGAAGTGGGCTATACTAAAAAGGTTAATTACTTGGARTTTTATGTGAAAGATACCGGGATTGGCATTCCAAAAGACAGGCAGAAGTCAATCTTTGAAAGATTTATTCAAGCTGATATTACCGACAAAAATGCGTATCAGGGAGCTGGTTTAGGCTTAGCAATTAGCAAAGCTTATGTAGAAATGCTTGGTGGTGAAATACGAGTGAAATCAAAACTGGGAGCAGGAAGTTCCTTTTATTTTACACTTCCGTGTCAGCCTGAAGCAATCCAAGTAAACAAGACCAAAAATAAAATTATACCTCCTGCTAAGGAGAGTCCGGTTAACAAATTGAAAATATTGATTGTAGAGGACGATCAAACATCAGAAGAGCTTATTRCCATTACKGTRCGRAAATTTGGTAAAGAAATTATTATCGCAAGAACTGGAGCCGAAGCGGTGGAAGCTTGCCGTAAGAACCCAGACATCGATTTGGTGCTAATGGATATTGAGTTACCTGAAATGAATGGCTATGAAGCCACCAGAGAAATTCGCAAGTTTGACAAAGATGTTATTATAATTGCACAAACAGCGTATGCATTGGAAGGTGATAAAGAAAAAGCAATTGTTGTCGGTTGCCATGATTATATGTCAAAACCCATCAAAACAGATGAATTGAAGCAAATGATTATTAAATATATGAATGAAAAGTGCTTAACAGGCGCTAACACATGCTAGAAATAATGAAGGCTGAAAAAGATAATTTACATACTAATTTTAATACTTCTGATAAGTTGTTCTACATCAAAAAGTATTGAATTGAAATCAAATAAGACTATTTCAGAGACTTTCAATGCTTCAGTGGTTAATGACTTACAAATTATGCTAGACTTCTTTAACGGATAAAAAACGTGTTCCCTCTCTTATTACCTTGTTTGCGCTTTGATGCTAGCATTGAACTGCAGTCCGCCTATGGGGGATTTGAATTGTAAAAAACAACTTTAACTACTATCTAAATAGTTGAAAACAAAGAATCTAACTATTTTGTATTCCGAAATTATATTCGGTATTGTATTCAATGTTATACAATAATTTGATGCAGTATACTTGAATGACTGTGAATTACGAGGGGTGTTTTTTTTAAATTTTAGGTTTCTAATTTTTTGTATTTATTGGGCGAGAAAAGTTTAATTGATAGGGTAGGTGAATAGGCGAAAAAATATTCCTATTGCATGTATGCATATTTGTTTGTCTTTTGTACATTTGAAGAGCATATATGAAAAGGTAATGCGATTAGAAAATTAAATATAAAAATACACGCTCCTGTATTGCAGGTATGATGATTATACCGTCTCCCTTTTGCAAGTAACTTGTGGCGAAGTTTCCTTTGAGTTCAGCTTGTCTTTTAAAACCGCTATTGTTCATTTCTAGTGGTTTCAAAATCATTTTTCTGACATACTCCTGAAAAGGTAATCCTGATACTTCTTCAACAATAAGCCCTAGTAAGGCATAACCATAATTATACTACGTTATGTCCTTACCCGAGGGTCTTATTTGCGGTGGTATTCGTTTTTTTAATATTGGGCTAAAGAAATTAGATTTTCTTCAGACCGAACCGCCTTACCAATGTTGCGCTCATCCAAACTTGCCGTATGCGTTAAAAGGTGTTCTACAGTAATCGAATCTTTAAATTTATATCCTAATTGAAATGATTTGAGGTACTTATTAACATCTCGATCAAGTTCTAACTTTCCATCCTCAACTAATTGCACAATTGCTGTACCAACAAAAGTTATTGAGCATAATTGTAATTACATATTAGTTTGCTCGTGGTCCGATGGAATCAGGCATATTATGTATGATCTATTGTTATTTTATTTTTACAAATTTGAAACTATTATTAGCCCTAAAACCTCTGACTTCCTCATCAACTATAAATTTTATTACTGTACCGGTTTCTATATCGATAAATTTAGTGCTTGTCATAGGCAAAAGGTTTAAGTCGCCGAGAGGTGTATTTGTTAAGAAGATTCTATTTTCCATAAACTGAACATTAAGAGTTAGCCCCTGCCCTTCGAGTTCGTATTTCCCAATAAATTGTTTTAAATTAGTATCTGATAATTTGATTACTTCAATAGTTCTCGGTYGGCTTATTGGCCAATTATAATAATTAGATATCGCATTTTTAATTTCCGATATTAATTTACCTCCATTATCAGCATTTGTCATAATAATAACAGCATTTNCCCTGATACGCATATGCTATCATATCATTAGTGAAGCCTGCGTTTTTTCCACTGTGACTAAAAATTAAAGAATCTTTCTCGTTTTGTAAAGAAGGTCCGAGTCCCCAACCATTTTTATGTTTGGTGAGCATTTTTTCAACAGTTTTTATTGTTAAAAYACCTTTTCTTTTACCTTGTACTATATCTTGTATTTCTATACAATACATTGCTAAATCTGAAGGTGTAGTCCATAAACCAGCTGCTGCTTGTTCTGGGTAATTGTTCCATAAGCCTTCAATTAATTTACCATTTCCATCGTAAGCAGCACTAATGTTGTTTTGAAACTCTTTAGTTATAGGCTGTTGGAAAGTACTGTTTTTCATTCCAATTGGAAGAAGAATATTTTTGGACATATAATTATCAAGAGATGTTCCGCTAACATCTTCAACTATTTTCTCAATTAGGGTATAACCACCTCCTGAATATCTCCAAATACTTCCAGGTATAGTATCGACCATTATTTTTTTTGTATTTCCTTTACCATCTAGAACATCAATAATAGTTGGAAATTTATCCGTCTGTTTGTAGCCTGGAAAACCATGTACTGTTATTCCTGCTGTATGTGTTAATAGCTTTTCAAGTGTTACTTTTTTAGTTTCAGTAAACTTATTTTCTGGAATTTTCCAATTCTTTAAGTAATAGTTAACATCTTTATTTAATTCTAAACTATCATTTTCATATAGTTTTAACGCGGACAACGCCGCTAAAGGTTTGCTTATGGAACCAGCTTGAAAAAGTGTATGGATGTCTACTTTTGTTCCAGTTTTAGTATTTGCATAACCATATCCTTTTGCCCATTTTATTTTTCCGTTTTCTACAATTGTAATACTAACTCCAGGAACTTTATAATAATTCATCCTTTCTAGAATGTTAAATTCTTGAATGGATTTTCCTTTTAGTTGAATATTTTTCACTAAGCTATTTTCAATAGTATTTATTTCTAGTAAAATTTGATCATTTTTTTGAGCAAAACAATTACTCATCAAGCTTATTGAGAAAATAATGAAATAGATTTWTWKMAWAAYMCWKTTTTTTAATTCGTACTGACGTAAATTTATTTGAAWGTCAGCGGTTTATATTTTGTTGAATTTTACCAATCTTAACTTAATTTTTACTTCCCATTTGTCGTTTGCTGCAATTGTTACTTAAGTATAAGTTTTTTCTCTAGAGTCAAACTACTTGCAAACCATAACACTAACGAAAAAAGATAAATAAGGATTCCGAAAATGGGACAAATCAAAGTAACATTGACTGCTCTAAATATCATTGGTGGAGTAACCTCAACGATACCTTCAATTGATGAAAACATGGCTCTTAGTCCAATCATCTGACCACAAATCCCTGTTAGCAAAGCAAATATTCCCATTGATTTTCCATATGCAATCCTGCGTATAAATTTCTCCAGGTTTGCTTGTTTAGAATTATAACCAACCACAAAATGATAAATAAACCAAGCAGTTGTAATAATTAATAAAATKGTTAGAATCCCCATAAAAACWGRRCCTCCCYTAAAAAATARATCTTTCATAATAANAATNANAATNNTGTMATTAATACTTCTNCCAAATTACATGAGATAACSAAATTYAYCAAGGTMGAATCCWCTKCTAAACAGGTTGTTTGTCTACTYTAWGTTGWAAATTTGATTTCTTTRCCGCAATTAGGCAGAAATATTACGAAAAAGTGAATAAGAAATCAGAAAATATTAATGATCATATTGGATACTGGATTTTCTTAGGGAAACAATACTACTCCCATTTTGTTCGTTAGCATGGCTGTTATTTCAGTATACCTTGAAATCATAGTTTTAGTTATTCCGTATATAATATATATGGTAAATCTTAGTTTTCAGAATCTGGGTCCGAATGTTAGTCAGATTGTTCTATTGGTTGTAATAGTGTCTTCCTTTTGTGTCAAACTTGGTGAGATAACGATTGTCAAATATGACAAAAAAAGTAACTTCCTTTTCTAAATTTTTTCATTTGTAGCGTGATGCTAGCATTGAACTGTGGTCCGCCTCTGGCGGATACATGAATAGAGACATATAGAGGAAGAAAAAAAGCGGATACCTGTACGAAGCGAAAATAGCTTCAAAAAATATTTGTGGAATAAATACCTGCTGTAACACCGTATAATCAAAATTGCTCAATCAAATTATATAGCGTGTTTATAAAACCCAAAAATACATGCATTTTAAATATCCAATATGAAAATAGGTGTTTTCTGATTTTTTATCCATTTTTTTTATTAATTCATTCTAATTTTCGCAAAGATATCTAGTTTATACGTTTGAGACGATAAATAGCCTATTAACAAGCGGATACGACCTTGATGAATTTCGTTATTTCATGTAATTTGGAGAAGTATTAATCACTAAAATATTTAAATAATGAAAAAAATTATATTGTTATTATCACTAGTTTTAATAGTTGGAACAGCCAATTTATTTGCAAATAATGAAGAGCCAGAAGT
>NVSD01000077.1 GCA_002401105.1 Flavobacteriaceae bacterium
TATGGCTGCAGCACTTGGAGGAACACAATCTTTGCATACCAATGCATTGGATGAAGCAATTGCTTTACCTACCGATTTCTCTGCACGTATTGCACGTAATACACAGATTTTTATTCAAGACGAAACGCAAATTACTAAAGCGGTAGACCCTTGGGCTGGATCTTACTACGTAGAATACTTGACCAAAGAAATTACGGACAAGGCTTGGAAACTAATCGAGGAAGTAGAAGCACTTGGTGGAATGGCAAAAGCTATTGAAACAGGTGTACCTAAAATGAGAATTGAAGAAGCATCTGCTCGTAAACAAGCACGTTTGGATTCTGGTCAAGACATTTTAGTAGGAGTTAACAAATTCCGTACTACTGAGAAATCTGAAATCGAAATTTTAGCTATTGATAACAACACAGTGCGCGATTCGCAAATTGCTCGTATCAACAAAATGAAAGAAGATAGAGATACTAAATTAGTAGAAGCGAACATCGCTGCAATTTCTAAATGTGCAGAAACTGGTGAAGGAAACTTATTAGAATTAGCCGTTGAAGCAGCAGAGAACTTTGCTACTTTGGGAGAGATTTCTGATGCATTAGAAGTACACTTTGACCGTCATAAAGCAGACACAAAATTGATTAGCGGAGTTTATAGCAAAGAAATAAGCAACGATAGTACGTTTGCAAAAGCACAAAAATTAGCTGATAAATTTGCAGAAATAGAAGGGCGTCGTCCACGTGTGATGATTGCTAAAATGGGACAAGATGGTCACGATAGAGGGGCCAAAGTTGTTGCCTCTAGTTTTGCTGATTTAGGTTTTGATGTGGATATGGGATCATTATTCCAAACACCACAGGAAGTTGCCAAACAAGCTGTAGAAAATGATGTTCATTTTGTTGGAGCTTCTAGTTTAGCTGCTGGACACAAAACATTAATTCCTGAGTTGATTGGAGAATTAGAAAAATTAGGTCGTAAGGATATCATGGTATTTGCTGGAGGAGTTATTCCTGCACAAGATTATGAATACTTATTCGAACGTAAAGTAGCAGCCGTTTTCGGTCCTGGTACTGTGATTTCTGAATCTGCTATCACTATAATGGATAAATATTTGACCAAAGAATAAGGTTAAGTAAATTAATTTCTAAAGCCCAAAACCTTCACGGTTTTGGGCTTTTTTTGTTTCAGCATTACAATATCACCGAAAACCGTGAGCCATAATTCGTTTATTTTTTTGTAATTTGCATATGTAGCCTTTATACCCCGTATTTTAATTTAAAATTTAAAACGATGATTTTTAAAAAAATTATAATTGGTATTGTTGCGCTTTCTTCCCTATTTTTTTTAATAAATTGTAGTTCGTCCACCGAAACGGAGAACACGTCTAGAGTACAACTTAAATTAGTTGATGCTCCAGGTGATTATTTGGGCGTCAATGTCGAAATAATAGACATTCAATACAAAAGCAATTCAGACGATGAAGCTTGGGAAAGTTTTATCCCAACAACAGACTACCCCATACAAGTAGATCTAACAGATTTAACCGCAGGAAATTACTTATTACTTGCAGACAATATACTTCCAGTAGGAAATTTACATCAAATTAGATTAATTTTAAGTGACAATAACACCCTAGAAATAGAAGGTGATACTCCTGATGAAATCATCACAGAACATTTAAGCACCCCAAGCGCACAACAATCTGGCTTAAAACTAAAAATAGATCAAGAGTTAGAAGGCGGTTTTTTCTATTCCTTTATACTGGATTGGGACGTACAACAATCCATTGTAAAAGCAGGTAATTCCGGGAAATACAATTTAAAACCAGTAATAAGAGTCATTGTAGAAGCCAATTCAGGAAGTTTAAAAGGAATGGTAACAGCAGACATACAAGACGATGATTCMGAGCATGCACCGTTACACAATGCAACAATCGCTATCTATGATATTAGCGAAATGTTAGTCGCCCAAACAATGACTAACGAGGAAGGAGAATATATGCTAGTAGGAATTCCACCTGGAAGCTATCATCTAGAAATTAAACACGACTTATATGTAACACACGCTAGCGAGGATACAATAACTATTTCCAACGGCGAAATATTGGATTACGGATCCATCGAATTAATACACAACTAACGCTTTTATCTAAAGCACAAAAGAACAGTGGCAACACTGTTTTTTTTATGTCTAATAATTAGAAATAGTACGTTAAAAATAATATCATTTTACATATTTAGAAACAATATAAGGAGTAATAGGTTTTAACTCCTTACCCGTAATTGGATGCACTCCCCTTCCATTAAAATATTGAATATCCCCATTTCTAAGCTTAGAATACCAAACCAACACTTTTCCTTCTTTAAAAAAATTAGTGTTTTTATCCACTGTTATTTTTTGAAGAACTTCCACATTAAAAATATCTTTCGGCAAAATTGCATCGGCATGATCACAGGATATTTTTTTGTATTTGTAGGTATCCCACACCCAGCACTCCTCGCGAGTTTCATTATAATAAACACCAGACAATAACAATGCACCACTTGCCATGGCAAGTCCTAGCCTTTTTACACCCTTACTTTTTTTGATGCGACCCAACAGGGATAAACGCTTAGGCCCTTCGAACTTCTTATTTTCCAATTCAAAATCCAAAAAATTATTATAACCAATATAGCTAGCTATTAAATCACAAAGTTCCCTAGTAGGTTCACCAGATTTATTTTCTTTCCCCAATACAAATTTATCATAATAGCCTTTAATAGATTTATCACTAATATAATTGGGCTTATCCATCTGCTTCTCCAAGACAACTGTAACGAAATAAACAGCCATACCGTTCTTTGTAGGTTTCTTGGAAAAAACCTCCTTTTCTAAGTGATTAAAAAGTTGTTTAAATAGTAGTGATAACATCATGCATACTAAAGGTTGCTTCAAAGATAGAAAATCATGTAGAAATAATCGGAAAATAATTTCCATTTATTTTCCAATCTTTTTCCACACACAATCAGACAATTACCTACATATTTGCTTCAGAAATAACAGCCGCCTAGTTATGTACACATTGGGCATGTACAGCGTTATTTCACTATAGAGGTCTCAAACAAAAAAGCTACCGTTTTGGGAAGCAGTATTCTTTATTGTTTTTAGACCCCTTACTTCCCAAGCCTGAGAAGAGAAAAACTCTTCCTAATACATGATTTCAATAACACTGAGTACCAGCACTCGGACAGGAAATCTATGTCCAATTTTAAAAATTTAAAATGATAAAAAAAATTATAGCAATCGCAATTATTCTAAGTAACGGAATGTTTATCTCTTGTTCCAATGAGGCCAACGAAGATATTAGCAACTACCAGGAAGACTTGGAACTTTATGGAACCGGAGGTGAAGATGATGATGACCAAGACATTGTTCCTCCAGTAGACCCACCGGTAATTAWMCCWKNAGGWAATTANAGWAWAATCAAMKYAAAWATCYTATTTTAGAGGCATGAAACAACAACTTGTATCAGCTTTTGGAATAGGATTTTTAATACTGTTTTTTATCACCTCTTGCAGTGACGAGAAGGTTAGTTCAACCGAAATTAACAACATTGATTCGCTTACTTATTACACTAATACCATTCAACAAAAGGATTACTCCAACGAAATYCGCATAAAACTAGCCAACTCAGGCCTTACTTTTTCGACAAAAGCCAAAGACAGCATCCTTTTTTATCAATTTAAATTAAAATCACAAGGATTATTAAAAAACTACATTAATGCAATTACAAGCACAAAATCCTATTTAAAATTAGTAGAGAAAATAGATTCAAAACCACATATTGCTTTTGCAAATGCATCCTTAGGATTTTACAATCTTCAATTAGACAAAAAAGACAGTGCATTCCATTATTATAACATAGCAAACAAACAATACACTCACTTAAAAGATACAATAATGGCTGTGAATTGTTTACATAGCATTTCATCACTTCAATMTGGTTTCGGAGATTATAAAACAAGTGAACAATCAGCTATAACAGCATTAAGTCTAATCGGTGAAAACACCTCTTCAATAAAATTTTATATATTAAAAAGCATCGCTCGTAATTCTCGTAACCAATCTAATTTTGAAGAAGCACTTTATTGGGATAACAAAGCCCTAAAAGAAGCAAAAACAAACAGAGACAGCATTTCCGCTTTACAAAACAAAAGCTTAGCCTATAGAGACCTAAAACAATACAACAAAGCCATAGCTATATTTGATAGTTTACTACAACACCCAATAAAAAGAATCAGTACCAAAGCACGGATAATAGATAATTTAGCCTATACTAAATGGTTACAAAACAAKCARAACNNAATTYCSTNWAWCCCANNNTTRAAAWMAKTSGWRMAMYYRMSKAKAWWAAATAAGGACTGGAATGGCTTAAATGCCAGTTATGCCCATTTATCTGATGTATATAGCACAATAGACCCAAAAACATCATATAATTATGCACTTAAGATGCTGGCCATTGCTACACAATTAAATAGTCCAGAGGATAAATTAGAAGCGTTGCAAAAGCTAATAAAAACAGGTATGTCCCCCAAAGACCTTAAAAAACATTACAATAGYTATACGCGTATTAACGATAGTTTAAAAATCATTCAACAGCAACAGCAACATWGCTATGCTAAGTTAAAATATGACACCGAAAAAAACAGGGCCGATAATTTAACACTAACCGTTTCTAATAGCCAAAAGGATTTGGCCATAGCAAAAGAAAAAACCAGAGACCTCTATGTGTATTTTGCAATGGGAACAGTAATCCTAAGTATCATTGGAGTGGCGGTTTATCGCCGTAAAAAACTACAACAAGAAAAACGAGAACAAATTTATAAAACAGAAACACGCATTTCCAAAAAACTACATGACGAAGTAGCCAACGACATGGTACATATAATGAACAACGTGCAATATTCCAATCAAAACAAAGAAGCACTTTTAGAGGACATGCAAAAACTGTATTTATTAACACGGAATATATCCCATCAAAATAGTCGCATAAAAGCAGGGAAACATTTTGAAGAGGAGTTAAAAAATATGCTCGATGGTTTTAGCACACCAAACACTAACATTATTCTCAGAAACATCAGTAATACAGCATTAAAATCGCTCAAAAAAGACCTGCAAARAGAAATTTTCAGAATCCTACAAGAGTTAATGGTAAACATGCAAAAACACAGTAAAGCAAGTCTGGTAGTTCTGCGTTTTGAGAAAACAGGATCAAACTACCTAATTTCTTATGCCGATAATGGCCAAGGAACAGATTTAAATGCAATAAAAAGCAATAATGGACTCTCCAATATGGAATCCCGTATAAAAAATATACATGGGACCATTACTTTTGATTCTGAAGTCGGTAAAGGCTTTAAATCTACCATCCGTTTTAAAAAATAAAGCATGTTCCAAAAAGTACTCATAGCAGAAGATATGGACTATATAAATAGTGGCATTAAATCTGAGCTAAAAACACTAAAAATCCCCCAAATAGATTTCGTTGCATATTGTGATGAAGCACTACTAAAGTTAAAAAAAGCTATTATAGAAAATAATCCCTTCGATTTACTCATCAGTGATTTATCCTTTGTTGAAGATGCGCACGACCAACAGTTAAAATCTGGTGAAGCACTTATTTTTGAAGCTAAAAAACTATTTCCTGATTTAAAAATCATCGTCTTTTCTGTTGAAAACAAAAAATATCAAATACAAACCTTATTTAACAATGCCAATATAAACGGGTATGTATTAAAAGGCAGAGATGGCTTGCGCGAATTAAAAAAAGCGATTGTAGAAGTGGAAACTTCAGACATAAAATATATTTCTCAAGAAATTCAGAGCGCTTTGTATAAAAGTGAAGCCATAGAAATAACGGATTACGATTTATATGTAGTAGAATGTCTTTCAAAAGGAATGTCCCAACCTGAAATTAGTGACTATTTAAAAAATAAAAACTTAAAACCTGCAGGAGTGAGTGCCATAGAAAAAAGGCTCAAACTTTTAAAAGAGCATTTCAATGCTAAAAACCCAACACATTTAGTAGCAATTACKAAAGATTTAGGACTCATATAAATAACAAACATTTTTTTTACAAAATAAAGAACACCTGTACGGCTATCCGTACAGGTGTTTAGGTTTAGAAGCATAACTTTGTGGTGTCGCATCGTGTATGTGATAAGTAGGGAAAATAGAGAAGAAAAAGGACTATTTTGGCAATAGATTTAAGAATGCATAAACGCAGTAAACGAATCGTTTAAGTCGATCAAATTTAACATAAATACAGCGTGTCATTTTTAGTCAATTGCCCAATAATTTTGAAAAAAAAGCATTCGTACGGAATCCCGTAAGGATGCTTTTTTTTATGCCGCTATCTTTGAACCACCAAAACAACAGGAATGAAAGCAACTGGAGAATTTAGAAATGAAGACGTTTTATTTTTYGAAAATAGTTTTAACAGACGTTTACTTCAAAAGATAGAGCAAGTAATTACAGCAGAAGATACGGTAAAAGCAAATACATTAATACAAGCTTACGAATCCTATAAAAACATGGACCTATCTGATGTATGGGCGGACGAGGAAGAATTACTACATTATTTAAAGGCAAAGAATTTTGTAAAAGAGCAAAACTACCTTCAAGCTTTTACAGAAATTAACAAAGCCATTGCAAGTAATAAAAAATTCGACAACGAATTGGCAGCAATCTATGCCACCGATCATTACAATTTAAAAGGACAAATCGAATTAATTCTGGGAAATTACAACGACGCCATCAAAAGTTTCGAGTTTGTACAAGAAAGCCCTGCTTGCTGCTGCGAATTAAAAGCCGAAATGGAAAGTATGATTTTGGAATTGGAAAGATTGATAGAAGCGTAAATTCCTTGTGTTTGTGATTCCAACAATATTTTAAATGAACCTAATTAAGATAAAAAGTCAGCGCATCCTATTAATTATGATCACGCTGGCTTTCATTTTTTATATACCCAAACTACACCCCCAACAAACATACTCCTCCAAGGAAATATCCATCATCTCTTGGAACATACAAGACTTCGGAAAATCAAAATCCGATTCTATTATAAATGCAATCGCAAACATTGTAAGAGATTACGATATAGTAGCCTTACAGGAAGTAGTAGCAGGATATGGCGGTTCTCAAGCCGTAGCAAAATTAGCCAACTCGTTAAACAGAACAGGAAGTAAATGGGATTACGCCATCAGTTCCCCTACACAAAGTCCTCCGTATAAAACAGAGAAATACGCCTATTTGTGGAAAACATCCAACCTAACACTGTTAAAAAAACCACGCTTACTTTCAGAACTAAACCCCGTAGTTTTTAGAGAACCTTATCTGATACGTTTCAAGCTAGATCATAAAATAATAACACTATTAAATTATCATGCTAGAAAACACAACGACAAACCTGAAGAAGAGATTTCTCAGATTATTGAGTATCTAAAAACCAACAATCAAACTATACTTTTAGGCGATTTTAACCTTTCAGAAACACATACCATTTGGAATAGCTTATATAAGCTTCACTATAAAGCTAGCCTAAAAAACAATCCCACCACACTAAAAAGAAAGTGCAATGGTGGAAAATACACGCATCACGCCATAGATAATATGTATTACAACACAAAAAATATAGTGATTACACGTACTGGAAAAGTAGATTTTGTAGCAAACTGTGACCTTCTAAAAAAGGCAAGGAAAATTTCTGATCACCTGCCCATATTTATACATTTTAGATTCAAATAAAACTCCCCTTCCATACTCACATTATATATCCATTCACAATGTTTTATAATTCCTTCAGTGAGTTTCTATTTGATATTAATAAGCCATTCCTAAGCGTTTTTAATGCCCTAAAACACATTAACAAGTAGTAATAGCCATTTTAGTATAAGACTAAACTTCCTATTTAAAGCATTTTTTAAACAGCATTCGGACAATTTATATGCAATCTGATGGCCATAGGATTAATAGCAACACTTATAAAAGCCAGCTAAAAACAGTTAATATTACAAGCCCCCTTTAAAAGCATCAATCAATCGTTGTGCAGCCTTGACAGGAGAAATCTTCGCAGAGACTACATCCGTTTCTATACTTTTTAATTGAGATTTTACAAAATCAGAATTATAAAACAAACGCTTCAATTCTTCATTCACATTACTGTACATCCACTCTATTTGTTGTTCACTTCTATTCTTTTCAAAATAACCGTTCTCATCAACCRACGCCTTATAATTAAGAACTTCCTCCCAAACGCGATCAATACCAATATTTTTAATTGCAGAGGCAGTACTCACCACTGGACTCCATCCAGAATCAGCCAAAGGAAAAATATGTAAGGCATTTTGATATTGCAATTTGGCCATCTCGCTCATCGTAATATTATCACCATCCGCTTTATTGATAACCACCATATCAGCCATCTCCATAATACCTTTTTTAATCCCTTGCAACTCATCACCAGCACCAGACAGCATCAACAATAAAAAGAAATCCGTCATTGCATGTACAGCCGTTTCAGACTGCCCTACACCCACCGTCTCAATCAAAATAATATCGTAACCACCAGCCTCACACAAAAGCATGGTTTCACCCGTTTTATTGGCAACACCACCCAAGGTATCCCCAGAAGCCGATGGACGGATAAAAGCATCTTCTAAATTCGCCAATTCCTCCATCCTAGTTTTATCACCTAAAATACTCCCTTTAGATCGCTGACTACTCGGGTCAATAGACAAGATAGCCACTTTCTTTCCTTTTGCCACTAAATGCTTCCCAAACGACTCTATAAAAGTACTCTTCCCAACACCAGGAACCCCCGTAATTCCAATACGGATAGATTTTCCAGAAGCTGGTAATATAGCCTGTACTATTTCCTTGGCTAACAATTTATCACTATCCAAATTACTTTCTATAATCGTAATCGCTCTTGCCAGTAACACACGGTCACCAGCCAAAACACCATCAATATACGCTTGTGCAGTTAATCTATTTTTAGGCTTGTACTCTTTCATTTTCTTATAAATATGAATTCTATAATCTAGTAAAATATCCAACCGAACAACCCGGCTAATACACACCAAAGATAAGAATATTGGAAAAAGTATAATAGAAAACAAGCAGAAATGATCTATTATTTTGGGCGTTCCCCAAGGGTCGGGCTATCCGCTCATACGCTTCGCTTTTTTTAAAGTAAAAAAAAGCTGTAGGGTAACCGCTGCTATCCCTAACGCARRCGYAACAATCAATGATCATAGCCTATATTATAGAAAGATAAAACCCCCGTACAGACGTAGCATGCTACGTCTCCAGTAGTAAGCTACCCCAACCGCGCCTGCAACACAATCTTTCAAATCTATAGAAAAAACCACGCCGTAGCCCCTACATTAATAGTTTAAAATCCATTTACTCAATAAAAGAACGGTACACATAAACTCCTTGTAAAAAGCACAAAACGAAAA
The DNA here is from genome assembly GCA_002401105.1 of Flavobacteriaceae bacterium. Taxonomy (GTDB): domain Bacteria; phylum Bacteroidota; class Bacteroidia; order Flavobacteriales; family Flavobacteriaceae. Next base: position 9,486 of record NVSD01000077.1, read on the forward strand.
TCCCGACATTCAATAACATCGGTAGCAATCCTTCAAGACGGTTAAACAAGTAAATGCTATATGTTTTTTACAATTAAAACACCCAGCGGCTTTTACATCAATACGCCATCCGTTAACAAGGTTATCAAATAGTATTTCCTTACTAACAACAACTCCTAATGAATTTACAGAGCAACCAAAACATTTCTTTTACTATAAATGTATGCTACCTTCTAATTTACAGTAATGTCTAGCAGGTATAAAGACATCAAAACTACCTTCTTAGCATCCTTAAAACCAAGCACTAAATCACATACATATTGGTTGTGCACTTAATAATTAGGTGAAATTTTAAGAATAACACAATTATATTCCCTATTTTTAAAGTCTTAAAAGCCTCATTTTGATAGTAACACGATTCCTAATACTTGTTTTTGTATTTTATAATTTTTCATCCGTTTTCGCAACAAATATACCTCCGCAAATTATAGCACAAGGAGCGCAGAAATATTGTCCACTGAGTCAATTAAAAATCGTTAGTTTTTTTGATATTATAGAYCCAGATGATACCGAGATTAAAACATTACACATTCAARTTTCTACTGGATACAATAAAAATAGCGACCGCATATTTTTGACAGGAACACACCCTACTGTAGTTAGCACATGGAATTTTACCACTGGTAAATTAAGTTTAGCCGGTTTAAATGGGCTAAACGTCTCGTATACCGATATGATTGCCGCCGTTAAAGATATTGTTTTCGAAAGTACAGCGCTCAATGTACAAGGCGAAAAATCTTTTTCTTTCACTATAGGTGCTGCAAATTATTTACCCTCAACAGATCACTATTACGAATATATTCAAGCCATCGGAATTACTTGGACCGATGCAAAAGTACAAGCCGAATCTCGCACTTATTATGGATTACAAGGATATTTAGCCACCATAACTTCTGCCGATGAAGCAAAACTGTCTGGAGAGCAAGCCGCAGGTGCGGGTTGGATTGGAGGAAGTGATATGGAAACTGAAGGTATCTGGAAATGGATGACCGGCCCGGAAAAAGGGACTGTATTTTGGACAGGCAACGCATATGGAAGCACAGCAAACTACGCGAACTGGAATAATTCTGAGCCCAATAATCTCGGGGACGAAGATTATGCCCATGTAACAGCTCCTGGAGTAGGGATTAATGGTTCTTGGAATGACTTAAGCAATACAGGAGAGCCTTCTGGCGATTACCAACCTAAAGGATATATCGTTGAATACGGAGGAACAGCAGGAGACCCGATCGTAGAAATCGCGGCAAGCACAACAATTTTCGCTACTTATATCACAGACACTTCCAGTACGGAACTTTGTGCCCCAAGTATTTTTACATTAACAGCGACTCCGTCACAGGGTACTGTTGTTTGGTTTGATTCACTTACTGGAGGCACCGTTTTAAGCCATGGTACAACTTTCAAAACACCTAGCCTGTATGAAACAACAACGTATTATGCAGTAGCTTCCACAAATGGTTGTGAAGATGGCCTAAGAGTTCCCGTAACTGCAACTATTAAAATTCAGCCTTCTATTCTAWKYKWARMWMATMAAAATNTTTGCAATCCTTCAAGCGCAATCCTAAGCGCCGTTCCTTCACAAGGAACTATACATTGGTATCAAACTCCATTTGGAGGGACAATACTACACACAGGTATGGACTTAACAACACCTATTGTAAATACTACAACCACTTATTATGCCGAAGCCTTYTATGAAGGTTGTAATAGTCAARGTAGAACTCCTGTAWTYYYYAYMKYRCAAAATWCTKSAASYSYMWYWSSWRWKRSRSTTSMAGWATTTTGYRMKRTRRRRAWTACARSMRTTMWWMWTWTAACAATTACAGGAACAAGTATTTTATGGTATTCCTCAAATACTGGAGGACTTCCATTAAACACTACTGAACTCTTAACAACAACTACTTATTACGCTTCACAAACTATCAATCAATGTGAAAGCACTGCTCGTATACCAATAACAATTAAAATATACAATACCGTAGAACCTTTAAGCCCTCCCTTAGTTTTAGAAACATGTGACGACATTTTAGACGGTGACAATAGCAATGGCTTTTCGGAATTTGATTTAACTAGCCACAGCCAATTATTACTCAACGGGAATAATCAAAGTGATTTTAAAATAACCTATTTTAAAGACAATAACCATACTGAAATTATTGCAAGTCCCAGTAACTTTAGAAATACAGTCCCTCAAGGCCAAACCATATATGTGCGCTTAACTAACAAACTTAAACAAAGCTGTAGTACAAGTACCTCTTTTAATATTCTAGTAAGAGAACTTCCTATTATTAAGTCAAATTACATCTTGAAAAACTGTGATCAGGATGGTGTATCCGATGGATTTACTGACTATAATTTAAATGAAATCCCGGCCCATATTTCTTCCGGAAATACCGATAATTTAACCTATACTTATTTCCTCACCGAGACAGACGCACATAGTGAAAGTAATGCAATAAATCCAACTTCTTTTAACAACGCCACGGCAAATACCATCTTTGTACGGGTAGAAAATACATATGGATGCTATCGCCTTGCAACGGTAAAACTACAAGTATCTACCACTTCGTTTAGTGCTGGATATATGCAATCCATAATACAATGTGATGATGACGATAATATCGATGGAATTAGTAGTTTCAACCTATCCGATGTTTCCCTTTCTTTTTTAAACGAATTCCCTAGTAATCAAAATTTAAATGTACAATACTACCGAAATTTGACCGACGCTCAGCTAGAAGTTTCCCCAATAGATACTCAAAAAGAGTACCGCAACGAAACACCATTTTCTCAAGTATTGTATGTAAGAGTAGAAAGTAATGATAATGGAGCATGCTATGGTATCGGTCCACATTTAACACTTATAATAAATGAAAGACCCGAATTTGATATACAGGAAACCGAAGTGTATTGCTTGAATGACGGTCCCATAGTATTGGAAACCTATAACGCAAAGGGAAAATACATTTATGAATGGAAAAATCAAAAGAATGAAATCATCAGCAACCAAGAAACTGCGTCAATAAACACAGGAGGACTCTATACCGTCACAGCAACTTCTAGCAACAACTGTACTTCATTTCCAATGCATATTACTGTTAATGAATCCTCGGTGGCAAACATCACAAAGGAAGACATTACAATCACTGATTTCTCAAGCAATAATACAATACAGATCAACACAGCAAATAAACAGCTTGGAATTGGTAACTATGAATTTTCTTTAGATGATATACTTGGCCCCTACCAAGACCAACCAATATTCGACAATGTACCCGCAGGATCACACCAACTCTATATCAGAGATAAAATGGGATGTGGTAACACAGAAATCCCTGTTTATATACTAGGTTTTCCTAAATTTTTCACTCCCAATAACGATGGTTATAATGACACTTGGAACATTCAAGGATGGGACCAATCATTTACCCAAAAATCTACCATCTATATCTATGATAGATTTGGTAGATATTTAAAAGAGCTATCACCAACCTCCAACGGTTGGACAGGAACATATATGGGACAAAACCTACCTGCATCAGATTATTGGTTTACCGCAATCTTAATACAACAAGATGGAACATTTGAGAAATTTAAAGGTCATTTTAGCTTGAAAAGATAGTGCTATAAAAACAGCTTCGTATTCAATTCTACACTGCGTCAATCTAATAGTATACGCTCACATCCATGGCAGTACCATCTTAGCTAAAAGGGCTAGCTTCTCTGTTCGATTTGCTCAATCATAAACACTACCATAATAATCAACTTAATAGTTTAGCAATTAACGATAAATAACAAGTATTTAGTGGATTCCTTATAGCAAAGTTTTTCCTTTTCAGCAAACGTATAGACGTAGCATGCTACGTCTGTACGCGAAGATATTTGGCAATTAGGTTTAGCTTTTAATATGGGTGATATATAAGGGAGATGCAAGGCATTGCGTCTGTACGGAGCATTGATTCCCTTATCTGAAAGGAAATCATAGATAGCATTACAATAAGCATGCATTGTATTTATAAGAAAATATTCTATTAAAAATCATAGCTATTGTGGAGACGTAGCATGCTACGTCTATGTAGC
>NVSD01000078.1 GCA_002401105.1 Flavobacteriaceae bacterium
AACGTGCTGTTAAAAGTTAATAATTGCATTTAAAATCTATTTAATGAAGCTAATTTCATATTTTTGCACAAAATTAAAAAATAGTAACATGTTATCAGTATCTAATTTATCTGTACAATTTGGAAAACGAGTGTTGTTTGACGATGTAAATACAAAGTTTCTTCAAGGGAACTGTTATGGTGTCATTGGCGCTAATGGTTCGGGGAAATCCACCTTTTTAAAAATCCTTGCGGGTGACATTGATCCTACTTCAGGACATGTTTCTTTGGAAAAAGGAAAAAGAATGTCTGTATTATCTCAGGATCACTTTGCCCATGACAAATTTCCAGTGTTAGAAACTGTAATGATGGGGAACAAGGAATTGTTTGCTATTAAAAAGGAGATGGATGAAATTTATGCCAAACCTGATTTTTCAGATGCCGATGGTGAAAAAGTGGGTGATCTAGGAGTGATTTTTGAAGAAATGGATGGCTGGAATGCAGAAAGTGATGCTGCTACCTTATTATCATCTTTAGGAATTAAAGAAGATTTACATTATACGTTAATGGGTTCTTTGGATGGTAAAACTAAAGTACGTGTCTTAATGGCACAAGCATTGTTTGGGTCTCCAGATGTACTTATTATGGATGAGCCGACCAATGACTTGGATTTTGAAACGATTGGATGGTTAGAAAATTTTCTAGCTAATTTTGATAACACAGTAATTGTTGTTTCGCATGACCGTCACTTTTTAGATGCGGTTTGTACACATGTTTCTGATATTGATTTTGGAAAAATTAATCACTATAGTGGAAATTATACTTTTTGGTATGAGTCTAGCCAGTTAGCGGCGAAACAACGTGCACAACAAAATAAGAAAGCGGAAGATAAAAAGAAAGAATTAGAAGAGTTTATTCGTCGTTTTTCTGCAAATATGGCCAAGTCTAAACAGGCGACCAGTCGTAAGAAAATGATTGAGAAATTAGATGTAAGTTCTATAAAACCTTCAAGTAGAAGATATCCTGCCATTATTTTTGAAAGTGACCGTGAAGCGGGAGATCAAATTTTGAATGTAGAAGGATTGTCTAAAACCAGTAATGAGGGAGAAGTATTGTTTAAAAATATTGACTTTAGCCTTAATAAAGGTGATAAAGTGGTGATATGTTCGAGGAACTCGAAAGCTGTGACAACATTTTACAATGTATTAAATGGAGCTGTAAAAGCAGATGGAGGTAAGTATAACTGGGGTGTTACTACTAGTCAAGCGTATTTGCCTGTTGATAACGCTGCTTTCTTTGAGGATGCATCGTTGGATTTAGTGGATTGGTTACGCCAATATGCACAAACAGAAGAAGAACGAGAAGCTGTCCATATAAGAGGGTTTTTAGGTAAGATGATTTTTAGTGGGGAAGAAGCATTGAAAAAATGTAACGTCCTTTCTGGAGGTGAAAAAGTACGCTGTATGTTGTCTCGTATGATGATGACAAGAGCAAATGTGCTAATGATAGACGAACCTACAAATCACTTGGATTTAGAATCTATTCAAGCGTTTAATAACTCCTTAGTGAATTTTAAAGGGACTGTGTTGTTTAGTACTCATGATCATGAATTTGCACAAACAGTTGCAAATAGAATTATTGAAATTACACCAAATGGAGTGATTGATAAGTATGCAACTTTTGATGAATACTTAGAAGATCCTAAAGTAAAAGAATTGAGAGCTAAATTGTATGCTAAATAGAATTTTTAATTATAAAGTAAAAAAAAAGGAAGCTAATTAGCTTCCTTTTTTTTTGTACTTCTACGGCGGTATTCTTTAAAAACCTGATGTCTAAAATCGCGTTCTGCTTTTGTAAGTTTAATTAATTTTTTAGCAGAAATAACTTTTTTTAAATCAGGGAATAGGCGTTCACTGATATGCGCTTTTTGTTTTTTTAAATCGATAATTCGCGCTAATAATTTTTCAGCTTCTTTGTTTGAAATATTTTCAATACCACCTAATTCGTCAATCCGTTTTTTTATGTCTTTTTCTAATTGATGGCTGATTTTTTTATACGCTTGGTGATATTCATTGTAAATGGGCCAAAACTGTTCAGCCTCCTTTACTGTTAAATCTAGTTCATCTGTTATAAAAGCTGTTTTTAGGGCTTTAAATTTTTCATGACTTATTCTGTGTTGCCGTTGTGCATGTAAAGTACCGAACAACCCAAATGTCAATAAGAATAAAAGTAGGAATTGTTTTTTCATCTGTTTATATTTTATCACCCGTGATTATTTTAGGGGTTTAGGTGTTTTTTATTGTTATGCTATTTGTCAAAATTAGATTACAACATTTAATCGTTAAATAGTATGTTTTCTAAATGGGTTTCTTTTAGGAAATCTAAGGCTTGCTCATCAGTATAAATATTACTGAAATTATTTAATTCCAAGGCTGTGTCTGTTACTTGTTCAGTGAAATCTTCCATGCTAAAGACCAGATCTCCATTTTCTACCCATAATTCGATATCCGTACTAGATATATTTTCAAAAGTAACGGCATTGGCTTTATTAATATTACCAAGTGTAAATATAAGTAATAAGGAAGCGGCAATGGCAATCGGGGTAAATTTACTTTTTAAGATAGTTTTTAATTGAAAAAGCTTCCCCTTTKTTGGAAGTTTGTCAAATACGCTGTCTTCGATASTGTCAAAATAGCCCTCAGGGATTGTTGTATTTATGGATGCTTCTTTATAGAGGAGTTCCGATTGTAATTTTGCAATTACAGTAGCTTCTAGTGTTTCTAAATAGTTTTCTGGAATCTCAAATACATCCTTTTCCTTGATGAGTATTTTTTTTAATGTGATTTCTGATAAAACAGTTTCTTCCACTGTTTTGAAATAATCCTTAGGGATTTCAAAATTATGTTTTTGAGGGATGTCGCTCAAAGATTGAATGTTATGTTTGTTTTTATCAGGTTTCATACTATAAGTAAGACTCTTTTTTATATGTTTGGTTTAATGGCTTTTAATTAATTTTTCTATTTTTTTTACAGCATGAAAATAGGACGCTTTTAAGGCTCCGATAGAAGTGTCTAAAATTTCAGATATTTCTGAGTACTTTAGGTCTTCGTAGTATTTCATGTTAAAAACAAGCTGTTGTTTTTGAGGTAAACTTAATATAGCTTTTTGAAGTATTAATTGTATTTCGTCACCAGAATAATAAACATCAGATTGTAAAGATGCACCTAGTTCTGTGTGAAGTTCGCTTATGTCGATATGATTTTCCTTGGCGCGTTTATTTATAAAAGTGATAGATTCGTTGGTTGCAATTCTATACATCCAAGAGAAAAGTTTACTGTCTCCTTTAAAATTATGTATGCTTTTAAACACCTTTATAAAGGTGTTTTGTAGGACATCATCTGCGTCGTCATGTGATATAACTATTTTTCGAATATGCCAATACAAGCGCTCTTTATACAGCGTCATTAGACTGCGAAAGGCTTTTTCTTTCGTTTGAGTATTCTGAAGCGCTGTAATAAGTTGCTGTTCGTCGTTCACTAGGTATATTTTAGTTTAGACTTCCTTTTTTATAAAAGGTTTAACTGTAATGTTGAATTATTTTTTAGTTTTGAATTTACGTTTAGAATATCCAAATAAACGTTCTTCTTTAATGATATCTGCAATTCCGGAAGGGAGCATTACTTCCCATCCTTCTTCACCTGCCTCAATCATTTTTAAGATAGTTCTTGAAAAAACATCCAATATATCAGGGTTGTAATTTTTAATATCTACTACTTTTCCATTGTATTTGAAGAATTTATATAATTCTTTCATACGTGGATGAACCTTTAAGTTTTCACTTGTTTTAATTTCACCAGTACGTTGGTCTTTTAAAGGGTATAAGTATATTTTTAAATCTTTAAAGAATAATTTACCAAAAGCTTCCAATATTCCGCCACTTAAATTACGGTAGTATTTTTGATCGAAAATCTGTACAAAATTGTAGACTCCCATGGCCAACCCAATACGTTTTTTTGTAAACTCTGAAAAATATTCTACCAATTTATAGTATTCTTGGTAATTGGTAATCATTACATTCTGACCTAAAGAACAGAGTAGCTCTGCGCGGTCTAGAAAATCTCTTTCATCAATTTTACCTCCCGATATTAAATTTGTTAAGGTAATTTCAAAGATTATTTTTGTTCTGTCTGGGTCAACTTTGCTTTCGCTTAAAAACATTTCCCGAGCCAATTCAAACATTTCTATATTTACCTTTGTAACAGGTCTAAAACTCCCTCGTAAGGCTAAAATATTTGCGTTATATAATTGTTGTGCAGGCAATAAATTGTTCCCGTCAGGACCGAACATCACCGCATTTGTAAATCCATTTTTCACCAATAATAAACTCATCAATCGATTGTCTACATAAGAAAATCGAGGGCCGGAAAAATTGATCATGTCCAGCTCTATTTGATCGGGTTCTATGTTGTGGTATAGGGATTTTAATAATTCCTTCGGGTTGTCGTGTAAATAAAAACAACCATAAATTAAATTTACTCCTAGTAATCCTAATGTTTCTTGTTGCTGTTTGGCATCGTTTTCTTTAAAACGAACATGTAAAATAATTTCGTTATAAGGCTCTAAAGGATCCAATTGGAATTTAAGACCTAACCAACCATGGCCTTTAAATTTCTTTACAAAATCTATGGTAGTTACGGTATTAGCGTAGGTGAAAAATATTTTTTCGGGATGTTTTTTTCTGCTTAATCTATCTTCCATGAGTTCTAATTCATGAGATAACATTCCTTTTAGCCTTTTTTCTGTTACATAACGTCCATCCGTTTCAATTCCGTAAATGGCATCGGAAAAGTCTTTATCGTAAGCACTCATCGCTTTTGCAATGGTTCCAGATGCGCCACCGGCTCTAAAAAAATGGCGAGCGGTTTCTTGTCCTGCACCTATTTCGGCAAAGGTTCCGTAAATATTTTGGTTAAGGTTAATCTTTAATGCCTTAGACTTGGCTGAGGGCACATCAATAATTACAGTATCTCCTTTTAGAACGATAGCCATTTTATGTTTTTTTGATTCAAAGCAAATTTAGCAAATTTTAAGATACTTTTTTTATAAAAGTGACAAATTTCATTGGTTTTTAATTATTTATATGAACTGTTATACTTTTATTTCGATTATCTAATTGAAGTTCGTTTTAGTGAAGTTTTATTATCAAGATGATATTAATGCGCTTAGCCTATAAAAAAACGAGCCTATTAGAGCTCGTTTTAATCTTTTTTTGTAAGGAATAAGGAACTACATATTTTTTAATTCTCCTACTAATTTACCTAATGCATCTTTAGCGTCACCAAAAAGCATAGAAGTTTTTTGATTGTAGAAAAGTTCGTTTTCAATTCCAGCATACCCTGGCTTCATGCTGCGTTTGTTCACAACTATGTATTTTGCATTTTCTGCCTCTAATATCGGCATTCCGTATATTGGACTACTGGGATCGTTGTGAGCGGCTGGGTTTACCACATCATTTGCTCCTACCACAAATACCACATCTGTGTTTGGGAATTCAGGGTTTACGTCTTCCATTTCTATCAACCTGTCATAGGAAACATTGGTTTCTGCCAATAATACATTCATATGGCCTGGCATACGTCCAGCTACTGGGTGTATCGCATATTTAACTTCGACTCCTTTTTTTATCAATAATTCTTCCAATTCGTGAATTAGATGTTGTGCTTGAGCTACGGCTAAACCATAGCCAGGAATGATAATTACTTTATTGGCATAATTCATTAAAATAGCAACATCACTAGGACTTGTTTCCTTAATATTTCCTTTAATTTCCCTAGCGGTCTCATCGGTTGWAGTGCTTGCTCCAAAYGCTCCGAAAATAACGCTAGTTAAGGACCTATTCATGGCATCACACATAGCAAACGTTAATATGGTTCCCGCGGACCCTACTAGTATTCCTCCAGTTAGCATCACCATGTTTCCATATAAAAAACCTCCTAAGGCGGCGGCTAATCCCGTAAATGAATTTAAAAGAGATATCACTACAGGCATGTCGGCTCCACCAATTGGAAGTACAAAAAGGACTCCGTATGCTAAGGCACCCACAAATAAAATATAGAGGTACAATTGACTGTCTATTCCTAGATATGCTATAAAACCAGCAAAGGCAACTAAGGCAATAAAAAACAGGTTATTTATAATATTGTACTTGGGTATGCGGATGGGTTTGTTAAGTGTTCCGTTTAATTTTCCCCATGCAATCATACTTCCGGAAAAAGAAATACTTCCGATAATCAATCCTGCTAAAATTGTTACGATGGAGAGTGTTTGACCTTGATAATGATGAAATTCTATCAATGCAATAAGTGCTGCACTGGCACCTCCCATTCCGTTAAATATAGACACAAGTTCAGGCATTTTTGTCATGGCTACTTTTTTTGCAACAAGCCAACCAATAACAGTTCCTATTAAAATTGCGATTCCTATGAGTGCGTAAATTAACATAGGCACCTTGTTCGGGTAAATAAAAATGGTACCTATAATGGCTATTCCCATTCCAAATGCGGCTATTAAATTTCCTTTTCTAGCTGTTTTTGGATGTCCTAGCATTTTTAAACCGAGGATATATGTAATTGAGGCAACTAAATATATAAGTGTAAGTATAAAATCCATTATTTTTTCTTTTTAAACATTTCTAACATTCGGTCTGTTACTACAAAGCCGCCTACTACGTTTAGTGTTCCTAATAATACGGCTACAAATCCAAGAGATAGTGCCAATATATTACYTGGTTCTGAYCCTAGCATTACTAAAATTGCACCAATTACAACCACACCATGTATGGCATTTGCACCTGACATTAATGGGGTGTGTAAAACAGCGGGTACATGTCCTATAATTTCTACTCCAACAAAGATCATCAGAATAACGATGTAGATCATTTGAAGATTGTCTGTTATAAATTGAATAATTTCTGTCATTTTTAGTGTTTTACAGTTCCGTKATGGACGATTAATGTTGATTTTGTGATTTCTTCCTCTAAGTCCCACTTAAAATTATTTTCTTTATTAGTTAAATGTTTTAAGAAATTGAAAATATTTTTACCAAACAATTCACTTGCATTAGTAGCTACACTTTCTGGAGAATTAGTGGTTCCAATAATTTTTACGCCATTTTGTTTTACAACTTTATTTAGTTTACTCAACGCGCAATTTCCTCCTTGTCCAGCAGCCAAATCAACAATTACGGCACCATCTTTCATTTGAAGTACTTGCTCTTTTGAAATTAGAATTGGCGCTTTTTTTCCGGGAACAAAAGCGGTTGTAATTACTAAATCTGCTTGAAAAAGTGATGTATCAACAGCTTCCTTTTGTCTGCATTTATAATCGTCTGACGCTTCTTTGGCATACCCTCCTTCTTCTTTTTCACCAGTATTATCAACGCTTATAAATTTGGCGCCTAAGGATTCTGTTTGTTCTTTGGTGTCTTGCCTAATATCTGTTGCTTCTACAATTGCTCCTAATCTTTTGGCTGTGGCTATTGCTTGTAAACCAGCAACTCCTACACCGTAAATAAGTACTCTAGATGGTGTAATTGTTCCTGCAGCGGTCATCATTAATGGGAAGATTTTTGACATTTCATAAGCTCCTAAAATTACGGCTTTATAACCTGCAAGATTATTTTGAGAACTTAAAATATCCATGTCTTGTGCGCGTGATATTCTAGGGATTGCATCCAAAGAAAACGAGGATACTTTTTTGTCGGCCAAAGCCTTGATGCTCTCTGGATTTGATAGATGGAAGAGTAAGCTTACCGTAGCTTGACCTTCTTTTAGTTGTTCAACTTCATCTTCTTCAAAGGGGTTGATTTTGGCAACAATATCAGATTGTTGAAAAATAGTTGCTTGGTCCATGATAGTAACACCAACTTTCTCATAGGTGGAGTTTTTAAAATTGGATGCCTTTCCCGCATCTTTTTCTACCAAAACCTCGAAACCTTTTTTTATGAATAATTTTGCGATAGTAGGGGTAATGGCGACTCGTTTTTCTCCCTTCCGACTTTCTTTTAGAAAACCTATTTTCATATGTGTATTTATTTAGAATTTTGTTTTAATCTTCGGGTATTAAATGATGTTTTAAACAGTCATTTTGTGATTGTATTAAATTTAAAAATAACATATAACTACACTTAGGGTTGTTTTGTTGTGAAAACAGTCGTGAGTATAAAAATAGATTATGACAGTAGTAAATTTAATCTCTTTTTCTTGTATATTTCATGATAAAAGTCAAGCCGTTTATTGTAAGGGAGTTAGTTGTAGCGTGAGTTTTGTGAATATTTTTTCTATTCCTTCTCTTTCTTATGCGTTTTAGAAGGAATGCATAGAAGTTTTTTCTTTTTGAAAAATAATGTGTAAATTCTAAATAATAAAATTATTTTTGAACAATGAAAGATATAAAAGTAACTTTTTTAGGAACGGGAACGTCCACTGGGATTCCTGTTATAGGTATGGAACACCCTGTTTTTTTATCAACAGATAAAAGGGATAAACGTTTACGTGTTTCTATTAAGCTGGAATGGGAGGGAGCTTGTTATATAGTTGACTGTGGTCCCGATTTCCGGTATCAAATGCTACGTGAAAATGTACAGCATATAGACGGGATTTTGTTTACTCATGAACATGCGGACCATACGGCTGGACTGGATGATATAAGGCCATATGCATTTAAAATGGGAAAGGTTCCATTTTACGGTCAAAAAAGAGTGCTGGAGGAATTAAAAATTAGATTTAATTATATTTTTAATGATGTAAATAAATATCCGGGAGCTCCTTCTATAGAACAGCATATTATATCGAATGCTGTTTTTAAATTAGGGGAAGTTAGCGTGACTCCTATACAAGTAATGCATGGTAAATTACCCATTTTAGGGTATAAGTTCGGTGATAAATTTGCGTATGTTACGGATGCAAAATCGATTGCTGCAAGTGAGTTAGAGAAATTAAAAAATTTAGAAGTATTGGTTATCAACGCTGTACGTTTTGAACCACATCATTCACATTTGAGCTTAGCTGAATCCTTAGAAATGATCAACTATTTAAAACCTAAACAGGCTTATTTAACACATATAAGTCACTATTTAGGATTGCATGAGGACTTGCAAAAAATGTTGCCAGACAATGTTTTTGTTGCCTTTGATTGTTTAGAAATTACAGTTTAATTTACGACATTCACTTCTATCTCCAAGCGAATTCCAAAAGTTTTTAATACAAACGCTTGAATTTTTTGTGCCAAATCATAAATTTCTTTCCCAGTGGCATTTCCGTAATTTATAAGTACCAACGCTTGGTTTTGATGCACTCCGGTGTCTCCGTAACGTTTTCCTTTAAAACCACATGTTTCTATAAGCCAACCAGCAGGTATTTTAATTTCGTTGTCGTTTACTTTATAAAAAGGCATGTCTGCGTAGTCGGACTGTATTTTTTTGAAAACAGCATTGTTTACTACGGGATTTTTAAAAAAACTACCACTATTACCAATCTCTTTTGGATCTGGTAGTTTGGAAGATCTAATGGCTATAATTGCTTTTGATACATCAGCAATGCTAGGGCTGAAAATATTATTTTCCTTTAGAGCATGTTGAATAGCTCCGTAACCATCATGAATTACATGGTTCGTTTTTGTTAATTTAAATGCGACGGTTGTAATAATATACGCGTCTTTTAATTCATTTTTGAATATAGAATTCCTGTAACCAAAATTACATTCCTGATTGGTGAAAATACGTGTTTTTCCTGTGGCAACTTCTATGGCAGTTACTTGATGTATTGTGTCTTTTACTTCCACACCATAAGCACCGATATTTTGAATAGGGCAGGAGCCTACATTTCCAGGTATCAAGGATAGGTTTTCCAATCCTCCGTAATTTTGGGTGATGCACCATTGCACAAAATCATGCCAGTTTTCTCCCGCATTGGCGGTTACAAAAACATCATTTTCTTGTGTTTCTTGGATGATAATTCCCTCTATATTTAGAAAAACCACTAATTTTTTAATGTCAGAAAGTAGTAACATATTACTTCCTCCGCTAATAATAAAAAGGTCTTTTTCTGTCTTCAAAAGTGTTTTGAGTGCAAGTACAGACGTAATCTCAACAAATCTTTCGGCATTGACGTCAATGCCGAAAGTGTTGTATTGTTTTAACGAAATGTTATATTGTATTTTCAATTTAAGCTTTGTATAATTTTAATGCTTCTTTTAATAGCGCTACCGACCTTACCAAGGCTTCTTTTTTAAGTACATAAGCAATTCTAATTTGATTAGTTCCTTCACCAGGTGTAGAGTAAAATCCAGCGGCAGGAGCAACCATAATGGTTTCGTTATTATCACTGAAACTTTCTAATAGCCATTGTGCAAAATGATCAGCATCAGGTACTGGTAATTCAACCACACAGTAAAATGCCCCTTTTGGAGTGGCTACTTTTACACCCTCTATTTTTTGCAATTCTTCGATTAAAACATCACGACGTGCTTTGTATTCTACAATTACATCTGTAAAATAACTTTCGGGTGTTTCCAAGGCTGCTTCACTTGCAATTTGTGCATAGGTTGGAGGGCTCAAACGTGCTTGTGCAAACTTCATGGCGGTTTGCATCACGGCGTCATTTTTAGAAATAATACATCCTATTCTCGCGCCACACATACTGTATCTCTTAGATACTGAATCTATGATGATGGCATGTTCTTCCAATCCAAATCCTGCCAATACAGAATGGTGCTTTACTTCTTTGTCATATATAAATTCTCTGTAAACCTCGTCAGCAATCAAAAATAAATCATGCTTTTTTACAATTACAGCTAATTTTTCTATTTCCTCCTTAGAATATACGTATCCTGTTGGATTCCCTGGATTACAAATTAGAATTGCTTTGGTTTTTGGAGTAATAAGTTTTTCAAATTCAGAAATTTCTGGAAGTGCAAAACCTGTATCGATACTTGACATAATAGGTTTAATCGTTACACCTGAGGATGTAGAAAAACCATTATAGTTTGCATAAAAAGGTTCTGGAATAATTATTTCATCGCCATGGTCACAGACAGTTCCTAAAGCAAACAATAAGGCTTCAGATCCTCCTGTTGTAACAATTATATGCTCTGGACCTACATTAATATCGTTTTTTTGATAGTAGGAAGCTAATTTTGTTCGGTATTGTTCCGACCCTTCAGACATGCTATATGCTAACACATTTACATCGTTTTCACGAATTGCTTTTAATGCAACTTCAGGAGTTTGAATGTCCGGTTGTCCAATATTTAAATGATAGACATTTACTCCTTTTTTCTTAGCGTTTTCAGCAAAAGGAACTAATTTTCTAATTGGTGATTCAGGCATGTTTAAGCCCTTTCTAGATATCTTTGGCATGTTAAAATCGATTAATATGATTACACAAAATTGCAACATATTTTTGAATTTAAACGCTTTTTTATGTGAAATTCCTTCGTTAAATAAATCATAATTATTAGGCTTTTTCTAAGTGCTTTTGTATCTTAGTTAGCTAAAAACCTGACATTTGAAATTATTTAAGCCACTTATTGTTTTTCTGTTTATATCGACGTTCTTTTCCCTAAATGTAATTGGGCAAGGAAAGTTTCATATTACAGGGAACAAACACAAACAGCAGCTCTCTTTTATCCATAAAAATAATTTGATTATCATTCCTATGGAAGTAAATGGTAAATCATTAAATTTTATTTTAGATACGGGGGTAAGTAGAACTCTTTTGTTTAATTTAAATCAAATTGACTCCTTGGATTTAAAGGAAATTAAAAAAATAAAGATTCGGGGCTTGGGCTCCAATAAACCGGTGAATGCCCTCTTGTCAAAAAACAATGAATTTAAATTAAAAAACATTGTCGGTTCCCATCAAAATTTACTTTTTATCCTGGATAGTGATTTTGATCTTTCTGCTAAATTAGGGTTAACTATTCATGGAATTATTGGCTACGATTTGATGAAGGATTTTGTAGTGGAAATCAATTATTTGCACAAAAAAATCACCTTTTATAAGTCTTCTAAATTTCCTACTAGGAAAATTAGAAAAGCAGAATTACTTCCGCTAACTTTTTATAATAACAAGCCATATGTTCATGTAAATATAAAACTAGAAAAACTCCAAGACCCTATCCTGGTGAAATTATTGATAGATTCCGGWGGGAGTGATGGCTTATGGCTGTTTAAAAGTAGTAATCCCCTTATTGTAGATCCAGAACATTATTTTGAAGATTATCTAGGTGAAGGGCTGAGTGGGATTATTAGAGGGAAGAGAAGTAAAATACACAGTATTTTTATGGGGAGATATGAATTAAAACAACCAACTGTTTCGTATCCAGATTCTTCAGCGATTGCTCTAGCAAGAAAACATTTGGATAGAAATGGAAGTATTGGAGGGACTGTATTAAGTAGGTTTAAAGTGATATTAGATTATAAAAATGCGGCCATGTACCTGAAAAAAGGAAGAAATTTTCACGCTCCATTTAATTATAATATGAGTGGGATCGAATTGGTATATAATGGAAAAATATTAGTAAAAGAGGAATCAACAGCAATGCGGTCAGATGTGTTTTTGTCGAACAATGTTAATAGAGGCGTAGAATTACTCTTGGATTATAATTATAATTTTATTTTTAAACCATCTTATAGTATTTTCTCTATACGTGAAAACTCCCCAGCCTATAAAGCAGGGTTGAAAAAAGGAGATGTAATAATTTCTGTGAATAACAAATATGCTCACCTTTTAAAAATGGAAGAAATTGTACATTCTTTTTATAGTAAACCGAATCGTAAATTTAAAATTACAGTGGATAGAAATGGAAGCGAATATACATTTAGTTTTAAATTGCGAAAAGTAATTTAATAGATAGTACCTTTTAGGRCACAAAAAAAGACTCCGAGTTTTCGGAGTCTTTCTATTTAAATATATATGTTTTTATTTTGAAGCTTTCTTTGTAGCTAATGCTGGGTTTTTACCAACAATTCCTTTGATTCGAAGACGTTTCATTTTCTCTGTAGCGTTAGAATAAACGGTAATAGTTTTTGAAAAACCTCCGACTCTGTTTGTCGCATATTTCACATCAATCTCTCCTGTTTCTCCTGGCATAATTGGTCCCTCTGGTTTTTTAGGAGTAGTACATCCACAACTAGATTGAATACGAGATATAATTAATGGAGATTTACCTGTGTTTTTAAACTTAAAAGTTCTTAGTCCGTCTGCTTTATATTCAATTTTTCCATAATCAATTACTACAGATTCAAATTCGAATACTGGCGCATTTGGATCAACGGTAGCAGTGGTTTTCTCTTGTGCTATAGCACCAATTGTAATGAAACCGATAAATAATAATGCAAATAATTTTTTCATGTTTTCTATTTTTAGATTGTAAAGTTAGTCTTTTTTTATGTTTTCAAAAAATTTTTAGTTCAGTACTATAATTGTACATTTGCGTTTCTATTTGCAAATATTAGACCAAAATGAATTTAGCAACAAAAT
>NVSD01000001.1 GCA_002401105.1 Flavobacteriaceae bacterium
ATTATTTTTGGAGTGTCTTTATTAGGATCATTCTTGGGAACGTATTTTACAAAACCTACAGATATGGAAACCTTAAAATCGTTTTATAGAACGGTACATCCTTGGGGATGGTGGAAACCTGTTTGTGAGGCTATTCAGGAAGAGGAACCTACTTTTACCGAAAATAAGAACTTTTGGTATGATATGGGGAATAGTGTGATTGGGGTTATTTGGCAATCGAGTATGATTGTGTTACCAATTTATTTTATTATTCGTGATTATCCGAAAGGATTTATTGCATTAGGCGTATTTTTGGTCACAACTACCATTTTAAAATTCACCTGGTACGACAAGATTAAAAATTTATAATACCAAATACATTTCCAAGTGACGGTTTAGAAATAAAATTATTGATATCGGTCATTTGGAATTGTAATAGGTATAACACGAGTACAATTAGTTTATAAAGTTTCAATTATTAAATAGATATAAAATGAGTGATATTCCTTGGCAAGATAAACCGGAAGGTTGTAATGATGTAGTATGGAGATATTCTGAAAACCCTATTATAGATCGCTATGCGATTCCTAGTTCAAATAGTATTTTTAACTCGGCAGTAGTACCTTTCGAAGGTGGATTTGCAGGTGTTTTTAGATGTGATAACAAGGCTGTACAAATGAATATTTTTGCTGGTTTTAGTAAGGATGGAATCAATTGGGACATCAATCACGATCCTATTGTAATGCAAGCTGGAAATACGGAGATGATTGAATCTGACTATAAATACGACCCACGTGTGGTGTTTATCGAAGACAGATATTGGATCACTTGGTGTAATGGATACCACGGTCCTACCATTGGTATCGCATATACATTTGACTTTAAAGAATTCCATCAATGTGAARATGCATTTTTACCTTTTAATAGAAACGGGGTACTTTTTCCAGAGAAAATCAATGGAAGATATGCGATGTTAAGTCGTCCTAGTGATAACGGACATACGCCATTTGGTGATATTTATATTAGTTATAGTCCTGATATGAAATATTGGGGAGAACACCGTTGTGTGATGAAGGCCACTCCTTTTGAAGACTCTGCTTGGCAGTGTACAAAAATTGGTGCCGGAGCAGTTCCTATTTTAACAGACGAAGGTTGGTTGATGATYTATCACGGTGTAATTAATACCTGTAATGGATTTAGATATGCGATGGGATCGGCTATTTTAGATACCGAGGATCCAAGTAAGGTATTGTTTAGAACTCAGCCGTATTTATTAG
The DNA here is from genome assembly GCA_002401105.1 of Flavobacteriaceae bacterium. Taxonomy (GTDB): domain Bacteria; phylum Bacteroidota; class Bacteroidia; order Flavobacteriales; family Flavobacteriaceae. The sequence goes on from NVSD01000001.1 coordinate 1,257, forward strand.
GACCTGCAGAACAATATGAGCTTACCGGTGATGTACCAAATGTGGTATTCCCATGTGCGGCTTTACACGATTTTGAAAAAGATAGAATTGCCATTTATTATGGTGCTGCAGATACGGTAGTTGCCATGGCTTTTGCTAAGTTGAGCGAATTGATACAATACACAAAAGATAATAGTTTATAAAAAAACATTATATGTTCTCAAAATTTAATTTTTTAAGCCTTGTTATTGGATGTTTTTCATTGATGGCTTGTGCACAGAATTCTGGTAAAATTACGCCGGAAACCTATGTAGCATTACAAACAGATGAAACGATTACTATTGACGGTGATGCCTCTGAAAAAGCATGGTCGGAAGTGGAATGGTCTACTGTTTTTATGGATATAGAAGGTGTAAAAAAACCAAGCTATAAAACCCAAGTAAAAATGATGTGGGATCAACAGTATTTCTACATCTTGGCACAAATGGAAGAACCTCATGTATGGGGAGATATTACAGAAAGAGATGCGGTTGTATTTTTTAATAATGATTTTGAAGTGTTTATTGATCCTGATGGAGATACGCATAATTATTACGAATTAGAGATTAACGCGTTGAACACAGTATGGGATTTATTTATTACCAAACCTTATAGAGAAGGAAATGTGGTGTTAAACGATTGGACCTTGACAGGTTTGAAATCTGCAGTAAAAGTAGATGGAACTATTAATAACGCTAGCGATACAGACAAAGGTTGGACCTTAGAAATGGCCATTCCTTGGGCTGCCTATAAAAAATCTTATTATGAGAAGAATGTTCCGCAGGATGATTTTTGGCGTGTTAATTTTTCTAGAGTGAACTGGAATTTTGACTTGACTGATGGGAAATACTCCCGTAAAAAAGATGCAGCCGGTAAATTTTTGCACGAATACAATTGGGTATGGTCTCCAACAGGAGTTATTAATATGCACGAACCAGAAAAATGGGGTTATGTATATTTTAGTTCAAAAATGACAGGAGAAAACGATACGTTTACCATTCCTCAGGACGAGAAAATTAAATGGGAATTATACAGCTTATTACGAGCGCAAAAAACCTATCATTCAACACATAAAAAGTATGCTACAAGTATAGATAGTTTAATTTCTAAACAAATAATTGTAGATCATAAAACCTTACATCCAACTATGGAAAACCATAGTACAGGATGGAATATTACTGTTAAAAGTCCTTTTACAAACAAAACATTAATCATAAAAGAAGATGGGAAATTCATTTCTAAGTAAATATTTAATTAAAATTACAAGTATTGCCGTGTTGTTATTGCTTGTTGTGGTGGCATCATGTGTGAATCAAAAAGAACCAATTGCTACTGCCGATGAGGCAAAAGAAGCGTTTGATTTTGGTGTTTGGATTACCGCAAATGACAAAAAAACAAACGAAGAATACGCGATTGAATTTAAAAAATACAAAGATGCAGGTATTGACGAAGTATTAATTAATACTGGGACAGATCCTGTTTTATTAAAGCGTGTGACTCCTGTAGCTACCAAAGCTGGTTTAAAAGTACATGCTTGGATCATGACTATGAATCGCCCAGGTGATAAAGTAGCCTTACAACACCCAGAATGGTATGCAGTGAGTAGAGAGGGGAAATCTTGTTTTGATACCCGTCCCTATGTTGGTTATTACCAGTGGTTGTGTCCAAATAGAGAGGAATCTCGTAACCATATTTTAGGATTGATAGAGGGATTGGCTAAAGTAGAAGGTATAGAAAGTGTACACTTAGATTATATCCGTTATTCTGATATTTTCCTACCGATTGGATTGTTACCTAAATACGATTTAGTACAAGAAACAGAAATGGCAGAATACGATTTCTGTTACTGTGAAGTATGTATTGAAAAGTTCCAAAAAGAACATCACAAAAATCCTTTAGAAAGTGCCAATACTTCTATTGACATGGAGTGGAAACAATTCCGTTTAAACAGTGTAAAAAACATTGTGAACGATGCGTATGAAATTGTTCATAAGCATAACAAACGTTTAACTGCAGCAGTATTTCCTTATCCAGAAATGGCAGACCATATGGTACGTCAACGTTGGGACAAATGGAATATAGACGAGGTGTATCCAATGATTTATCACGGGTTTTACAACGAAGAGATTGACTGGATCGGATTTGCTACTAAGCAAGGAGTGGAAGATGTAAAAGATAAAGGTATTGGTGTAAATACAGGAATTTACATGCCTCCATTCAAATCTGCTGAAGAAGTAAAACAAGCAATTATGTTTGCGAAAGACAATGGTGCAAAAGGAGTGACCTTCTTTGATGGTCCTGCACTAACTCCGGAGTATTTACAAGCAATTAAAGAAACAAAAGAAAGTTTAAAATAATTCAAGTAGAAATAGCTACTTATTTATTGCCTGGCTCAGGTTTTAAATGGGTAGCTGTTTCTTTTTTTAGAAAACAACGATTAGATTCCTCAGAATGAAAAAAACAGGATTATTTATTATTAGTATTCTTTTATTGGCGGTTGCTTGTCAACAACCTGCAAAAACGTCTATAAAATTAGTGGATTATGTAAATCCATTTATAGGCACGGATGGCCCGGGGAATACCTATCCAGGTGCAACCGTTCCTTTTGGTATGGTGCAGCTAAGTCCAGATATAGGAATTCCAGGATGGGATAGAATTGCTGGATATTATTATAAAGATTCTATTATTTCAGGATTTTCACACCTACATTTGACTGGTACTGGTGCAGGTGATTTATACGATATTTTGGTGATGCCTACCAACAGTCGTTTTTCTAAACGCATCAAGGCAAACAATTACAAACCATTTTCTAGTTTCTCTCACAAACAGGAAACTGCAAGTCCCGGTTATTATAGCGTGGATTTGTTGGACTATGGTATTAAAGCGGAACTGACTGCTACACGTAGAACGGGAATTCACCAATACACATTTCCAAAAGACGATGCTTCACAAATAACCATCGATTTAGGCTATGCCCTWAAYTGGGACAGTCCTACGGATACCTATATWAAAGTAGTAGATAATAGTACTATTGAAGGCTATAGAAAATCTTCTGGATGGGCAAAAGACCAACGGGCCTATTTTGTGATGAAATTATCAAAACCTTTTGATAGTTATGAAGTGTACAGTAACGATACGCTTTCAGTATCACCCGTTAAAAGTAAAAATACACGTATTGTTTTAAAGTACAAAACTACCGAAGGAGAGCAGATTGTTCTAAAAACAGGATTGTCTACGGCGAGCATTGCCGGAGCACATAAATCAYTGGAGATAGAAGCGACTCATTTTGATTTTGATCGTTATAAAAATGATGCAAKTGCCGTGTGGGAAAAAGAGTTGAAYAAAATAGAAATTACCACCGCTGATACTACAAAAAAACACATTTTTTATACCATGATGTATCAATCCATGTTAGCACCAACCTTGCTAAGTGATCATGATGGATATTATAAAGGAGCCAATCACCAAACTGAAAAAGCCCTTGAATTTGATAGGTATGATACATTTTCGCTTTGGGACACGTATCGCGCAGCCCATCCTTTGTATACCATTTTACATCCGAATCGTACTTCTGATATGATYAATAGTTTGTTGGCACATTACAAGGAAACTGGTTTGTTACCGGTTTGGTCCATGCAAGGAAACGAAACCAATATGATGATAGGTTACCACGCAGTTCCWGTGGTAGTAGATGCATATTTTAAAGGRATTCAGAAATTTGATGTGGCGTTGGCGTATGAAGCCTGTAAGGCGAGTGCAATGTCAGATGATCGTCAGATAGACATTTATAAAAAAATAGGATTCATTCCAGTAGATGAAGCCCACGAAAATTGGTCGGTTTCTAAAACATTGGAATATGCTTATGACGATTGGTGTATTGCGGAGTTTGCAAAGGCCTTGGGTAAAACATCAGATTATGATTACTTCTTAAAACGATCCGAAAATTGGCGTAATATGTATGATGCACAAAGCACCTTTATGCGTCCAAAATTGGCCGATGGAAGTTTTGTTAAACAGTTTGTTCCTAAAGAATATTCCGCTTATTTTTGTGAGAGTAATGCTTGGCAATACTTTTGGTCAGTGCCTCAAAATTTAGAGGGATTGATTAAAGCAGTTGGTGGGGAGGAAGCTTTTGATAAAAAATTAGACACTATGTTTAGTTTGAATCCATTGGCTACGGATAAATTACCAATATTTAGTACGGGGATGATTGGGCAATATGCTCATGGTAATGAACCAAGTCATCATGTGGCGTATTTGTACAATTACCTAAATAAGCCATGGAAAACGCAAAAGTTGATAAGAGAAATTTTAGAAACACAATATAAAAATACGCCTGATGGGCATTGTGGAAACGAAGACTGTGGGCAAATGTCCTCTTGGTATATCTTTAGTTCACTCGGGTTTTACCCCGTAAACCCTGCTCAAGGAGTCTATAGTTTCGGGTCGCCTTTGTTTGATAAAGCGGTACTGAATTTAGAAAACGGAAAACAATTTGTGGTGGAAACCATTAATAATAGTGATGATAACTTGTACATTCAATCGATTACATTGAATGGAGAGACAATCAACCGTAGTTATATTACACATAAAGAAATTATTCAAGGTGGTACTATTGTATTTACCATGGGAAATACACCAAATAAGAAGGCAACAAACGTAATGGCTTTGTCTTCAAAAATGTACAAATAAAAAAATAAAAGAGATGTCTGGTAGAAGAAATTTTATAAAAAAAGCAGCCTTAGGAACAATCGGTATTAGTGCCGTGTTAAGTTGTAAAGGAACAATTGAAGAAGGAACCGACGTTGTGGCTTCAAACACCAACACATCTCCTAAAAAACCGGTAATTATTTCCACATGGAATCATGGATTGCCTGCAAATGAAGCTACATGGGAAGCAATGCAACATACGGATGATACCTTGGAAGCTATTGTAACAGGGATGAAAATTCCAGAAGCGGATCCAAAAGTACGCAGTGTTGGTTATGGAGGTTTTCCTGATAGAGAAGGAATTGTGACCTTGGATGCTTGTATTATGGATCATAATTCGGATTGTGGTGCGGTCTCTTTTTTACAAAATATCATGCATCCGCTAGCCGTTGCTAAATCAGTTTTACGAGAAACTCCTCATGTAATGTTAACGGGAAAAGGAGCCTTASARTTNNWRYYRAKRAGCWAGGGTTTAAAGAAGAAAATTTACTCACAAAAGAAACGGAAAAGGATTGGCATAAATGGATGGAAAAATCTAAATATGCTCCCGTAATTAATACCGAAAATCACGATACCATTAGTATGTTGGTGTTGGATAAAAACGGAAATCTTTCTGGAGGGTGTACCACCAGTGGAGCTGCATGGAAAATGCACGGTCGTGTGGGAGATTCTCCAATTATAGGTGCCGGTTTATTCTTAGACAACGAAGTAGGAGCAGCTGCCGCTACAGGATTGGGTGAAGCAGTGATTAGAACAGCTGGGTCTGCCATGGTAGTAGAATTAATGCGTCAAGGGAAATCACCTTACGATGCCTGTAAAGAAATAGTAGAACGAATTTTTAATAAACATAAAAATCACAGGGATATGCCTTACCTCCAAGTAGGTTTTATCGCCTTAAATAATAAAGGTGAGCATGGAGCGTATAGCCTACGTGCTGGATTTAACTTTGCAATTCACGATGAGAAAGACGGAAACAGAATGGAAGATGCCAAGTTTAAAATGACCTGGGACGATTAGAGGACTAGATATTAGAATTTAGATTTTAGTATTGAGATAGGACGCAGGAATCAGGACGCAGGACGATTAATAAATAGATATTAGAATTGAGATTTTAGTATTGAGATGGGACACAGGAATCAGGACCCTCATTTCTATGGAATAAAATAAAAGCAGGAAAGATAATCTTGTATATGATGATTCTTTCTTCCCTTTGGGGAGATGCCAAAGGCAGAGGGGAACAAACAACGAGCAACTAACAACCAACAACAATAACACATGAACACAAATTACCCTATAAAATTCGAACCAATATTAAAAGATAAAATTTGGGGAGGAGACAAATTAAAAGCATTATTCAACAAGAAATCTACCAGAGATGATATTGGTGAAAGCTGGGAAATATCGGATGTAAATGGAAATGTTTCTGTAGTGACCAATGGAGATTTAAAAGGACAGAATTTACAAGAGATTTTAAAAGCTCATAAAGGCGATATAGTTGGGCAAAAGGTCTATGAGAAATTCGGAAATAATTTCCCTTTATTAATCAAATTCATTGATGCGAAGGAGGCTTTGAGTATTCAAGTACACCCAGATGATGTCTTAGCAAAAGAACGTCATAATTCGTTTGGGAAAACAGAAATGTGGTATGTAATGCAAGCGGAAGATCATGGCGATTTAATTGTTGGATTTAATCAAGATGTTACAAAAGAATCATACGTGGAGCATTTGGAAAATAAGAAATTGTTGGAAATAATGAACCAAGAAAAAGTAAAAAAAGGCGCTTGTTATTTTATTCCAACAGGACGTATCCATGCTATTGGAGCAGGAGTTTTGTTAGCAGAAATCCAACAAACTAGTGATATTACATATCGTGTGTACGATTGGGACCGTATGGATGACCAAGGAAACGGTCGTGAATTGCATACAGAAATGGCCTTGGATGCTATTGATTATAAAGCAGAAAAGAAATATACTACCGATTATGATACCGTTGTAAATGCATCGTCTCCTATGGTGGATTGTGAGTATTTTACAACTAATATGGTGGCTGTAGATGGCGAAATGTCTGTTGATAATTCAGACAAAGATTCCTTTGTTATTTATATGTGTGTGGAAGGTGAAGCAAGCATTCATTTTGGTGATAACCAGTTTGAGACTGTATTAAAAGGAGAAACCATTTTAATTCCAGCAAGCTTAAAATCATACCAAATTAAATCAACAGTATATTCAGAATTATTAGAAGCGTATATAAAGTAATACCTAATGTATTTCCAAATGACCTTTTACCGTGGTCATTTGGAATTTTTTTATAATAACCCTAAAAGTCAATTTATGAAGTATTCAGTTCGAATAGTTTTTATGATCGCTGTTGCGATATTTTCAGTGAGTTCATGTACAAAACCAAGCAAGGTTTTTGTGGAGGACGACATAAAAATTATTCCTAAACCAGTGTCTTTAGTATTGAACGAAGGCGTGTTTGAATTTAATAAAAACACCGTTTTTGTTGTAAATAATGAAGCTCAGCATGAAATTGCTGCTGCTTTAACTAAGAAATTAAAGGCAGCTGCAGGATTGGATATTCAAATTGTAAAATCTGGAGTAACGACTAATTTTATTGCCTTTTTACAGGATGATACCTTAGCAACAGAAGGCTATACCTTAAATGTAACTACTTCAAAAATCAGTATTGCTGCAAAAACCAATGCAGGTTTTGTGTATGGATTGGAAACAATTCGTCAATTGCTACCTGTAGCGATAGAGAGTACTACAAAAATAGCTGGAGAAGACTGGGTAATTCCAGCGGTAGAAATTAAAGAYGAACCTCGWTTTAAATGGCGTGGATTGATGTTGGATTTATCCCGTCACTTTTTTGGGAAGGACTATTTAAAAAAGACCATCGATGGCTTGGCAATGCATAAAATGAATGTATTGCACTTGCATTTAGTGGATGATCAAGGTTGGAGAATTGAAATAAAAAAATACCCAAAACTTACGGAAATTGGTGCTTGGCGTGTAGATCAAGAAGACATGCCTTGGAATGGTAGAGAAAATACTAAGTCGGAACAAAAAGGAACCTATGGAGGTTTTTTAAGTCAAGAAGATTTAAGAGAAGTTGTGGCGTATGGATTGTTGAAAAATGTGGAAATTATTCCAGAAATAGAAATGCCAGCGCATGTTTCTAGTGCAATTGCTGCTTATCCTGAATTGTCTTGTTTCAATACTAAAATAGGAGTGCCTTCAGGTGGTCTATGGCCAATTACAGATATTTACTGTGCAGGAAAAGAACATACGTTCGAGTTCTTAGAAAACGTGTTATTAGAAGTAATGGATATATTTCCTTCTAAATACATTCATATTGGCGGTGATGAAGCAACCAAGACGAATTGGAAAAAATGTCCAGATTGTAAAAAACGCATGCAAGCCGAAGGATTGGCAAATGCAGAAGAATTACAAAGCTACTTTATCAAACGTATGGAGAAATTTATCAATTCCAAAGGAAAGAAATTAGTGGGTTGGGATGAAATTTTAGAAGGCGGATTGGCACCAGATGCTACTGTAATGAGTTGGAGAGGAGTAAAAGGAGGATTGGAAGCTGCAAAGCATGGAAATGATGTGGTGATGACGCCTGGTTCTCACTGTTATTTTGACCATTATCAAGGACCTAGAAATGATGAGCCACAAGCATGGGGTGGATATACTCCTTTGAGTAAAGTATACACTTTTGATCCCGTTGTTGAGGGGATGACCGACGAAGAAGCGGCACATGTATTAGGAGGACAAGCTAATTTATGGACGGAGTTTGTACCTACAGAAGCCCAATCTGAATATATGATTTATCCAAGAATTGCAGCCTTGGCAGAAACTGTTTGGAGCCCAAAAGAATCACGAAATTGGGATGATTTTTCTACACGTATTTTAAGCATGTTCAATCGTTATGAAAAGCTTGGAATTAATTATGCAAAAAGTGTGTATTTGATTACGGCAGATAGCAAAATGAATTTGGAATCAAAGCAATTTGAAATCACCTTACAAAACGAATTTACGGATTCTGATATTCGATATACAATTGATGGAACTGCTATAAATGAGAAAGCTATTTCTTATAATGCCCCAATACAAATCACTAAAACAAGCACGGTAAATGCTTCTTTGTTTAAAAATGACAAACCYRTWGGWWMGRYWTTTRRWMAAACWATTAAWTTTCAYAARGYRGCTGGKAAAAAAGTARATTATMTTCARAAATAYAGCGATAAATACMAAGGASCWAGTGATTTTGGATTGGTAAATGTAATGAGAGGGTCTAAGAATTTTCACGATGGGCAATGGCAAGGTTGGATAGGAAACGATATGGAAATTGTTATAGACACCAAAGGAGTCTCTTTTGATACAATTACTGTAGGTTCTATGGAAGATCAAGGTTCAGGCATCCATTTCCCTACACAAATTACGGTTTTAGTTTCTGACAATGGAAAAGRMWTWRAWRAWKYGGKASAGATAGAAAGAGCTTTTGCAAAAAATGCCACGTCTGAACTAAAAGATTTTGTGATCTCTGTGAGTGAACAAAAAGCTGCTTTTGTAAAAGTGATAGCAAAGAACCATCAAATAAATGCAAAAGGTGGTGGGTCTTGGTTATTTGTAGACGAGATTTTAATTGATTAAATAAAGGGGAATGACTTATTTTAAACATATACTGTGTGCTTTTCTTGGTATTGCTCTACTTTCATGTAGTTCAAAACCAGTGAAGGTTTTTGTAGATGAGGATATTAAAATTATTCCAAAACCCGTTCGTACGGTATTAAAAACAGGTGTATTTGTTTTTGATAATGAGACCATTATCGCCAACTTAGATACGAATGCAAATGAAGCTATTGCTCTTTTAACTAGTAAATTAAAAGTTGCAGCGGGTATCAATTTGAGGAGTGCTAATCAATCAGAAAACGCAATAAATTGTGTCGTTTTTAAGACGGATAGCTCGCTATTTAAAGAAGGCTACGAATTAAATATTGAACATGAAACTATTGTACTAAAAGCCAAGAGTAAGCAAGGGTTTTTGTACGGAGTGCAAAGTTTATTGCAATTACTACCTGTTCAAATTGAAAGTTTAAAATTTGAGAAAAATATAGATTGGATAGTTCCAAATATATTTATAGAGGATCACCCTCGTTTTAAATGGCGTGGATTGATGTTAGATGTATCCAGACATTTTTTTAAGGTCGATTATATCAAAGAAGTGATTGACGGTTTGTCTAAGCACAAGATGAATGTATTGCATTTACACCTTGTGGACAGTCAAGGTTGGCGGATAGAAATTAAAAAATATCCGAAGTTAACGGAAGTTGGTGCTTTTAGAATAGAAGCAGAGAATAAACAACTCCACGAAATTAATGGCAAAATTAAAGGTTACGAACAAACGCAGGGTGGTTTTTATACCCAAGACGATATCAAAGCGATTGTAGCCTATGCCACATTAAAGGGGATTGAAGTAATTCCAGAAATTGAAATGCCAGCACATGTTCATAGTGCTGTAGAAGCCTATCCTAGTTTGAGTTGTGGGATGTATTCAGATGATGCTACTAGTAATAGTAACTGGGAGAATCCAGGGATGTATTGTGCAGGCAAAGAAGCTGTATTTACCTTTTTAGAAGATGTATTACTAGAAGTGATGCCTTTATTTCCTTCAGAATATGTTCATATAGGAGGAGATGAAGCAGGAAAAGATACCTGGAGAAAATGTTCAGATTGTCAAAAAAGACTGAAAACGGAACAGCTGAAAAATGAAGATGAATTGCAGAGTTATTTTATCAAACGAATGGAGAAATTTCTCTCGTCTAAAGGAAAGAAATTAATCGGTTGGGACGAAATTTTAGAAGGTGGTTTGGCCAAGGACGCAACAGTAATGAGTTGGAGAGGTGTAGAAGGTGGATGGGAAGCAGCAAAACATGGAAACGATGTGGTGATGACTCCTGGTTCTCATTGTTATTTTGAYCATTAYCARGGKCCTAAAAGTGAAGAGCCATTGGCTTGGGGAGGTTTTACAACCTTGAGTAAAGTATATGAATTTGATCCAATAGTGGAAGGAATGACTTCGGAAGAAGAAAGCCATGTTCTCGGAGGACAAGCCAATTTATGGTCGGAATATATTCCTACGGAATCACATTCTCAATACATGATATATCCCAGATTAGCGGCCATGTCGGAAGCTCTATGGAGCCCTAAAGATGCTAGAGATTGGGATGATTTCTCTCAGCGACTGATGCCTTTGTTAAAAAGATATGAGTTTATGGGAATCAATTATGCAAAAAGTGCATTTTTGGTGATTCCTGAAACTAGTATTAGTGAAGATAACAAAGAATTGGTAATCAGTTTAAAAAATGAATTCTCAGGAACTGATATTCGTTATACAGTGGATGGAAGTGCTGTAGTGGCAAGTTCAAAAAAATACACTGAACCATTTATTATTTCTCAAACAACGGAGCTAAAAGCATCTGTTTTTGAGTCGGAAAAAAGTGTTGGTAAAAGGATGAACCAATCTTTTGATTACCACTACGGTATTGGAAAAAAAATTCAATATCAAACCGATTATAACAGTAGTTATAAAGGAGTGGGAGCGTACACCTTAGGGAATGCGGTCAGAGGATCTACCAATTTTCACGATGGTCAATGGCAAGGTTGGTTGGATAATGACATGGTTGTTGTTATAGATTTAGAAAAAGAAACCGAACTGACGAAAGTTACGATTGGTGCCATGGAAAATCAAATTCCAGGTATTTACTTCCCTATAAGTTTTAAGGTGTTGCTGTCTATGGATGGAATTAATTTTAAAGAAGCAGGTCTTTTAAATAACGATTTTGTTAAAAATGAGACCCCTGTTTTAAAGGATTTTGAAGTGACACTAAAGCCTTCTAAAGCAAGATATGTAAAAGTGATAGCAGAAGTTTACAAAAAGGAAAAAGGAAAAGGTGGCGTATTTATTTTTATTGATGAAATACTAATAAATTAAAATTATAAAAATGATAGGCATGGGAATGCTATAGATATAAAATGAAAATTATGATGAAATACATTTTACAATTTGTGTTAATTATGCTTTTGTTCTCTTGTGGGAAACAAGAAAACACGCAGCATAGTAAAAAACCAGTAGGTGATTTGGTAGATTTAGTAAACCCATTAATGGGAACTGATTCTGAGTTTAAATTATCTAACGGAAATACCTACCCTGCCATTGCAACGCCTTGGGGGATGAACTTTTGGACACCTATGACCAATAATATGGGAGATGGTTGGACCTACAAATACGATGATTATAAGATTAGAGGAATCAAGCAAACACATCAACCAAGCCCTTGGATTAATGATTATGCAGCGTTTTCTTTGATGGCAACCACTGGTGAATTAAAATTTCAGGAGGACGAACGTGCTTCTTGGTTTTCACACAAAGCAGAAACGGTAAAACCACATCATTATTCGGTATATCTAGCCGATTATGATGTTGTGGCAGAAGTGACGCCTACAGAAAGAGCAGCACAATTTAAATTTACGTTTCCAGAGTCAGCCGAATCTTTTATTATTTTAGATGCCTTCTTTAAAGGTTCTATGGTGAAGATTATTCCAGAAGAACGTAAGATTATTGGTTACTGTAGAAATAATAGCGGTGGAGTTCCAGATAATTTTCACAATTATTTTGTAGCGGAATTTGACAAGGATTTTGAAGTAAATCACACGTGGAATGACGGATGGGAATTAACGAAAAACTCGCTAGATAGTGAGGGAGGTCATGTTGGTGCTATCATCGGTTTTAAAACTAAAAAAGGGGAAGTAGTACATGTAAAAGTGGCTTCTTCATTTATTAGCCATGAACAAGCACAGATTAACTTATCCAGAGAAATTGGAAAAGATACTTTTGAGCAAACGAAAGAAAAAGCAAAACAAGCCTGGGAAAAGGAATTGGGACGTATAGTTGTGGAAGATGATAACCAAGATAATTTGGAAACATTTTATTCAAGTTTATACCGTGTATTATTGTTCCCTAGAAAATTCTATGAGTTTGATAAAGACAATAAAGTAGTGCATTACAGTCCTTATAATGGAGAAGTATTACCAGGATATATGTTTACTGATAATGGTTTTTGGGATACGTTTAGAGCAGTATYTCCATTTTTTAACATGATGTATCCAGAATTGAATGGACATATTATGGAAGGATTGGCAAATACGTATAAAGAGTCTGGATGGTTACCAGAATGGGCAAGTCCTGGTCATAGAGATTGTATGGTTGGATCAAATTCAGCACCTATTATTTCCGATGCTTTCTTAAAAGGAGTTAAGGATATGGACACAGAATTACTATTAGAAGCCATGTTGAAAAATGCTACACAACAGGAAGGAAGACCTGTRAATTCTGTAGGTAGAGCTGGAGTKGAYTATTATAACGAATTAGGATATGTGCCTTATAATGTGGGAATCAATGAAAACGCAGCACGTACTTTGGAGTACGCTTATGCCGATTTTACCATTGCTAAGATGGCAGAAAAATTAGGGAAAACGGAGCTAGCAGAAAAGTATTTTAAACAATCTATGAATTACAAAAACTTATTTGATCCAAGCACTAATTTAATGCGTGGAAAAAATAAGGAAGGTGATTTTCAGTCGCCATTCAATCCTTTGAAATGGGGAGATGCTTTTACCGAAGGAAACAGCTTACATTATACCTGGTCTGTTTTTCACGATATCGATGGATTGATTCAGTTAATGGGCGGAAAAGAAGCATTTGCAGCTAATTTGGATGCCGTATTTACCATGCCTCCTAAGTTTGATGCCTCTTATTACGGGCAAACGATTCATGAAATTAGAGAAATGCAAATTGCCAATATGGGGAATTATGCCCATGGAAATCAGCCAGTTCAACACATGATTTACTTGTATAACTTTGCTAATCAGTCATATAAAGCACAAGCGAGAGTAAGGGAAGTATTGACCAAGTTATATTCGGCAACACCAGATGGATATTGTGGTGATGAGGACAATGGTCAGACATCTGCTTGGTATGTGTTTAGTTCTTTAGGATTTTATCCTGTTACACCAGGAGTGGATCAATATGTAATTGGTAGCCCATTATTTGAGAAGGCAACCTTACATTTAGAAAATGGGAATACCTTTGAAATAACTTCAAAAAATAATTCAAAAGACAATTTTTACATTCAGGGAGCTTCTTTAAACGGAAAGACTTACTCGAATACTTATTTGAATTTTGATGATATCCAAAATGGAGGTTCATTATTGTTCAATATGGGGAATACCCCGAATAAATCTTGGGGTGCAAATGCAAAAGACGTTCCGTATTCATTAAGTACTGCTAAAAAATAATGTCATTTAAAAACTAACTTATGAATAAATTACTACTAATACTAACATTATTTTTATCTGTTCAACTCTTTTCTCAAGCAATTTATGAGGACGAGCGTTATGTTCCCGAAACGGATCCTTTGGTCCTAGAAAAGTTAGATCAATGGCAAGACAAAAAATTTGGTTTGTTAATGCATTGGGGAACTTATAGTCAATGGGGGATTGTTGAATCATGGTCTTTATGTCCAGAAGATTATGGTTGGTGTAAACGCAGAAAAGGCGAGAACCCTACCAATTATTACGATTATAAAAAGGAGTATGAAGGATTAAAAAAATCATTCAATCCCGTAAAATTTGACCCTGTAAAATGGTCAAAAGCTGCCAAGGCGGCAGGGATGAAATACATGGTGTTTACTACAAAACACCATGATGGTTTTTCAATGTTCGATTCTAAATATACGGATTATAAAGTCACAGATCCTGATTGTGCATTTAGTACAAATCCAAAGGCAAATATCACCAAAGAAATTTTCAATGCCTTTAGAAATGAAGATTTATGGATAGGTGCTTATTTTTCTAAGCCAGATTGGAATCATAAAAATTATTGGGATCCTTATTTCCCTCCATTTGATAGGAATGTAAATTACGATCCATCGGAATATCCTGAAAAATGGCAAAAATATGTCGATTTTACACACAATCAGATTTTAGAATTATTAACGGATTATGGCAAGGTTGATATCTTGTGGTTAGACGGTGGTTGGGTAGCTAAAACTTCAGAAGAAGAAATAGACAGTTATTATACCAAAAGAATAGCCAAAAACAAAGGAGGTTTCTTTAAAAACAGAATAGTTAACCAAGACATTAAAATGGATGAATTGGTGATTAAAGCGCGTAAAAAACAACCAGGATTAATTGTGGTGGATAGAGCGGTGCATGGGAAGAATCAAAACTACTTAACACCAGAAAATCGTGTTCCTGAAAAAACATTGCCTTACCCTTGGGAGTCTTGTATTATTTCTGGTGGTGGCTGGTCTTATACGCCTGATGCTACCTATATGACAGGGAAACAAGGAATTCATATGTTGATTGATGTGGTTGCAAAANGAGGGAACTTATTATTGAATATCGCTCCGAGTCCAGAAGGTGAATGGCAGCAAGGCGCCTACGATTTATTAAATGAATACGCAGATTGGATGGATGTGAATAGTACTGCTATTTACAATTCCAAACCAATAGCACCATACAAAGAAAATAATATTTGTTTGACGCAGAATAAGAAAGGGAACGTATTTTTATTCTATATGGAAAAAGAAGGAGAAGCAGGTATTCCTGCTGAAATTGTTATCAAGTCCATCAATCCAAAAAAAGGAACAAAAATCACTATGTTGGGGTCAACTAAAATCTTAAAATGGACAGCTTTAAAGGAAGGTTTTAAAGTAAAAATACCAAGAGCTTTACGTACTAATTTACCAAGTAAATATGCTTGGACCTTAAAAGTGGAGGCTGTAAAATAATTAAAGTGTATGATTCAAAACAAATTAGTTAAAGTAGTTTTATTGTTTGTCATATTTTTTATGACAAACACATTGTTCGCTCAGTTGTGGATGGTAGATCCTTTAGAAGCTATTTATCCAGATAAAAATGATGTAAAAAATCTTTGTAAGTCGCGGTCTTTGGATATTGCCAAGGGGATGGACGCAGAGGTGCATTTATTATTGAAATTACCTGCTCAAAGTAATTTTTCCATTGAGGTTAAACTTGACGGACAGGAAGTAACTACAACTGTTTTAAGCGAATTAATTGCGGTACCCGTAGAGCAAAATACGGGGATAGATAGTAGRACGGAACAGTTTTTAGGAAAAAGGAACCCAGATGTTATTAGAAGAGCTCCTTTTGATATTTTTGARGTGATTAGACCTGTTTCAGTGTCAAGTTTTGTGGCTAAAGCAGTTTTTTCGGCCTACAAAATTACGATTCCARCTACTGAATTAGAAAACAAACGAGAGTATAAGTTAGAAGTTTTAGTAAAAGGGRAGGCAATTTCCTATGCAGAGAATATTAATATTAATGTACATCATGTGGAACTTCCGCTTGCTAAGGATTCAAAGTTTTTTTACACGAATTGGTTCAATTTGGGGAAGATGGAATCCCAATATCAATTGGAAAGATGGTCYGAAGATTGGTTTAAAATGTTGCATAATTATGCGGYTTTAATGGCGCATGGACGTCAAAATTCAATTTCTATTCCMGGAGAACTTATCACCTATAACAAAGGAGAGTTTCAATTAGATGAAGATAAAATGTTGCGTTTTATTAATGTGTTTAGGGAACATGGATTCAAGTATTTTGAATCGGCACATATTATGAACCGTGGAGATAATGACGATTGGGGTGATGCCGAATTAAAAGTTACCTTAACTAAAAAACGTTATTATACAGAAAACGGRAAGGMWGATGTRGAACAATTAATCACTTTGATTAAAAATTTCACAACMCGTAATAATTTAACCAATAGTTGGCTACAGCATATTTCGGACGAGCCAACAGCAGTAAACGCGGCTTGTTATAAAGACGTAGCGAAGCAGTTGAAATCTGTATTTCCAGAAATCCGCATTATGGACGCCACCAATGCCCGTGAAAGCCTGTCTGGAGCTATTGATATTTGGTGCCCAATAATCAATGATTTTCAAGAAAATGAATCTTTTTTTAGAGGTAGGGAAGCCCTAGGAGAACAAGTGCTTGTATACACCTGTTTAATTCCTGGAGGTAAATGGTTGAATAGAACACTAGATCAAGAAAAACTGAGACAAGTATATTTTGGATGGGGAGCGGCTCATTACAATACAGGAGGTTATTTACATTGGGGATTGAATCAATATTTTGCGGATCCATACAAACAAAGTGTTGTAAAACACCATGCACCTGGCGCAGCAGCGAATAATTTTTTACCTGCTGGTGATACGCATATTATTTACCCCGGAGAGAAAGGACCATTGTCTTCCATTCGTTTTGAATCGCATAGAATTGGAATTGAAGATTATGATTTGTTGCAATTATTGAAACAGAAAAACAACAAAAAATACCATCGATTAATTGCTAAATTATTTGAGAATTATACGGACTATAATTTAGATATTAAAACATACAGAAAAGTTAAAAAAGAGCTGTTAAAAGCCTTGAAATAATTTAATTAGTAAAATAATAAAACATGAAATTTAACTTGTTATTAAAATCACAAGTGTTTGCTTTCCTTGCATGTATATGTGTGTTGGGTGATGCAATTGCACAACAACCTGCCGATTTTGTAAATCCATTTATAGGTACTTCCAATTATGGAGCTACCTATCCAGGTCCAATTGCTCCTCGAGGAATGGCAAGTATCAGTCCGTTTAATGTGGCGGGCCCTCAGAACATGCCTTTGGAAAAAGACAGTCGTTGGTTGTCCAATCCTTATGTAAATGAAAACACCTTTTTAACAGGGTTTTCTCATGTGAATTTGAGTGGAGTAGGCTGTCCTGATTTGGGAGTCCTATTATTAATGCCTACTACGGGAGATTTAGAAACGGATCATTTAAAATACGGAACTACCTACTCGAATGAAGTAGCAAAAACAGCGTATTATAGTACTACCTTGGATAAATACAATGTAAAAGGAGAATTCACGGCGAGTAAAAGAGTAGGTGTGAGTAAATTCACCTTTCCTAAAGGGAAATCCAATGTGTTGTTAAACTTAGGACTAGGATTGACAAATGAAGAAGGGGCAATGGTGARAATTGTGTCGGCTACAGAGATTGAAGGAATGCGTAGTGTAGGGTCGTTTTGTTATAACAGTGCTGATGCCGCGTATCCGGTATATTTTGTAGCGAAGTTTTCAAAACCTGCAGCTGAATTTGGGGTGTGGAAAAAACCAGAAACGTACGAAGGTGTAGAAGCACAGTGGATGGCSTATAATGGGAAAAYGCGTATTATGAAAAACGCCACTCGCATGGTGGTTGGAAATGAAATTGGAACTTATTTTACCTATAATTTCGAGGAGGAATCTACRGTGGAGGTTCAAATTGGAGTGTCTTATGTGAGCATCGCTAATGCCCGTGAGAACTTGGAAAGAGAAACAGGAAACAAATCCTTTGAAACGGTCTATCAAGAAACGTATAATGAATGGAATAATTTATTATCAAGAATTAAAGTAGAAGGTGGTTCTAAAGATGATAAAACGATATTTTACACTGCCTTGTACCATACTTTGATTCATCCGAACACCTTGAACGATGTAAACGGGGAATACCCAGAGATTAAAACAGGGAAAATTGGAACTACAGAAGGAACGCGGTTTACCGTCTTTTCTTTATGGGATACCTACCGTAATTTACATCAATTAATGTCTTTAGTATATCCACAACAACAGTCGGATATGGTAAAGAGCATGATAGATATGTACGACGAAAATGGTTGGTTGCCTAAATGGGAATTGAATTCTACGGAGACATTTACCATGGTAGGAGATCCTGCTAGTATTGTGATTACCGATACTTATTTAAAAGGGATTCGTGATTTTGATGTAGAAAAAGCCTACGAAGCGATGCTTAAAGGGGCCGATCAAATAGAGAATAACCCCGTGCGACCAGGACTTAAAAGTTATATAGAAAACGGTTATTTACCTGCCAAATCGGGAGGTTCTGTTTCTACTACCGAAGAGTACAATACGGCTGATCATGCGATTGCTTTATTGGCAAAAGAGTTAGGGAAGACAGACGATTATAAACGTTTTAAGAAGCGTTCTTTGTCTTATAAAAACTTATTTGACAGTAAATTTGGTTTACTACGCCCAAAACATGCGGATGGTTCTTGGTACGAACCTTTTGACCCAGATGCTGGGGCAAACTTCGCGAAAAATGTAGGGTATATTGAAGGGAATGCATGGCAATACGCTTTTATGGTACCTCATGATATCAAAGGCTTGATGCAACTAATGGGAGGTCCAAAAAAGTTTTCTAAAAACTTACAACATGTATTTGATAGCAATCGATTTGACATGGCCAATGAGCCAGATATTGCCTATCCTTATTTATTCAATTATGTAAAAGGACAGGAGTGGCGTAGTCAAGAAACGGTACAAAAACTAGTACGTGAGTACTTCCAAAATAAACCCGCTGGATTGCCAGGAAATGATGACACAGGAACGATGTCTGCTTGGTTGGTGTATTCTATGATGGGRATWTATCCWRTWTCTCCAGGRGARACKASYTATGCAATCACCACMCCWATGTTTGATAARATTACCATTCAGCTGGACGCAAAATACTATCAGAGTACCGAATTAGTAATTAAAAGAGGGAAGAAATCAACAGGGAGAATTTCTAAGATTTTATTGGATGGGAAACGTCATAAAGGTTATTTTATTGATCATAAATCCCTGACAGAAAGTAGCGAGTTGAAAATTATATTAAAATAATTATTAGATCATTTTTAATGAATAAGTATATACAAGTAATAAGTGTAGTTGTGTTTTCTGTAGCGTCATTATTTGCTCAGGAACCAACAACACATGTGGTTTTTAACAACCAACCTTTAAACTTTAACGGGGATAAAGGAACAGACACAGAAACGGTACGTTTACAAGCTGGACGTGTGATTTACAAAAAAGTAAGCATGCCAACCTTTAAAAAGGGAACGGATGTTTGGGTAAATTTAACCGTACGTTCCAATGGAGACCGTTGGGATAAATCGGGTTCCTGTTTTGTAATTACGGACCCTAGTAAAATATCCATCCTAGATGTTTCAGAAAAAAAAGCGAGTTTCCCTGAAGCCGCAGCTATTGAAACAAAGTTTAGAGGCGTTTTAGCAACGGATACTTACACACCAGCATTGGAAATTATGCGTTTTATGACACCTTTTGGCGTAGGACATTACAGTAGTGATACCGGTAAACATCGCAAGCCTGTGTACATTCCTGTATGGGAGAAAGAAGTGAAATGGCAACATGATATTTCCGATTTGGTAAGCGTAGTAAGTGGTGACTTTTATGTAGGAGTTTGGATCGATTCGTGGACCGCAGAAGGCTATGCCGTTGATTTGAGTTTTACCTATTCGAACCGTCCAAAAAAGAAGGTGAAAGTAATGCCTTTATTAAACAATGTCCCTTATGTAGGTGGACAGGATATTCCAGACTTTTTTGCGCGTACCGATGTTGATTATAGTTTTGATTTACCTGAAAATGCTAAAAATGTGAAATTAAATTACATTACCACAGGTCATGGTGGACATGAAGGTGGCGATGAGTTTATCAAAATTAAAAACAGTGTGTATTTCAACCAAAAATTGGTGATAGATACCATTCCTTGGCGTGATGATTGTGCATCGTTCCGTCGTTTTAACCCAACTTCTGGGGTATGGCTAAAGAAAGATACGGCGTCTTACATCGATTTTAAGGCAGGGAAATATATGAAGAAAGAGATTGAAGAACGTATTGCTTCTTCAGATTTATCTCGTTCTAATTGGTGTCCTGGATCTTCTGTAAATCCATTTATAGCCAAGCTAGGAGATTTGAAAAAAGGAACACATCATATAAAAATCAGTATTCCGGCAACGGCTGCTTTTGATGATAAGTTAAACCATTGGTTGGTATCTGCTTATTTGACCTATGAGGAGTAGATTTTTCAGGACATAAAATTAAAGAGAAACAGTTTTTCCATTTTGGAGGGACTGTTTTTTTATGGAATAAATTACAAAAAGCAGGTTTTTATTTTCTTAGTCTAATTGGGTTTTGATAGGTGTCAAATACTTCTAGAATACGAATATGATTCTTATTAATAGGTTTGTAAATGATTTTATAGTGACTCACTATAATTCTTCTATAAGGTTGCCCTAGTGTTTCATCAATTTGATATTGTGCGGTGAATTGAATAGTTATACCTGCTAAATAAATGTTGTCAACGGCATTTTTATCTAATTTTTTTGAATACGTTTTTTTCTTGACCTTGTCAAAAATCAGTTTTAAATCTATTTTTGCGTTTTCAGACCAATCAATTTGTATCATCTACCAAGAAAGTATTTCTTTCTCTAAATTTCCGGAAGTAGTAAAATTGCCTTTTTTCATTTCTGCYTCAGATTTTTTTACTTTTTCAATATATTGCTCCTTAGTCAGGGGTTCCCCTTGTACTGTATACGCTACAATATCCGTTTTTTCTTCTGCCTTTTTTTGTTCTGAAAAATCGTACAAAGCCCTTAGGGAATTTTCATCTCCGTTGTTTATTAATTCTAATAATCTGTCTCTTAGTTCTGTGGCTCCCATGCTGTAATTTGTTAGAATACTACAAGTATAGTGATTTTTAGAGAGGTTTCATATCCAAGAAATGTGTAGCATGCAAACGCATTGTTGTTTCATGTTATTGTTACTAAATCGTTGCTAAGTTTCGGAATGTTTTATGTTTTTACACTTATAAAGTATATTTTTATAAAAAAAATGTACCTTTGAAACTAGAGAAATTCTTTTTTTTTAACCAATTAACTAAACCGCTTTAGTTTTAYTTTGAAGAAATTATATTTAAAAGATATTGCAAAGAGCTTRGGCTTGTCTAAAACWACTGTTTCRTTTGTTTTAAATGAYAAAGGAGACGYRAATAAAATAAATAAGGACACACAAAAGCGTATYTTRGATTTTGCTRAAAAATACAATTACAAACCCAATCAATTGGCAAGAAGTTTAAGTAKRGGGAAAACSGAAACAATTGGTTTAATTATTCCCAATATTTCAGATATTTTTTATGCTAGAATTGCKGGWTGTATWGAGGCAARRGCCAARGAATATGGWTAYACAGTTGTRTTTAGTAGTTCAAATGAAAGTAAMATAAGCGAAGGTAAATTGATTGAATCCATGCGGAATCGCCAGGTGGATGGCTTAATTATTGCTTCTACTCAAAAAAACGAAAAARAKATTGARTTATTGAAGTYWCAAGAATTTCCATTTGTACTGATYGATAGGCATTACCCMAARATTGATACTAATTTTGTTATTGTCAATAATTTTGAAGCTGTAAAAAAAGCWACGAATCATTTATTTRATCTAGGGAATAARCGAATCGCTTTTGTGAGTATTAAKTCCGATTTGGATGCCATGAWGCAACGRATGTTAGGATACAAAGAAGCATGCAACGGAAAAGGTGTCAGTTTCTTGACAAGAGAATTAAGTCAAGGRAATTACAAGGAGCAAATGCCATTRRTTATAACMAAGCTTTGTAGTGGAAAACAACCTATTGATGCCATCTTATTTGCRACTCATTATTTAGCATCKGAAGGTATTAGAGCATTAAAAAATAAACAGATTGAAATTCCTRCRRAGGTRGCTCTAATAAGTTTTGACGAATTGAATGCGTTTGACCTTGTTGATCCWCCAATTACTKCWATCATMCAGCCCGTTGAAATGATWGGAAATRCTGCCGTCCAAATTTTAATGGAWACCATAAAWAATAAATCTTTCACTACTTTCCAACATACCTTGTTAGATACGGAATTCAAAATTCGAAAATCATGTGGGAGTTAATTCTAAAAWTTTAATTWATAAACTAAACCGCTTTAGTCAGCTAAACAACTACTAGTATGAAAATTTTAAATGAAAGTTATAAAAACAACCTAATGCGTTGTTGTATTTTATTATGTTTTATTGCCTCACATTTTTATGKCTATAGCRGTTCGGTAGATWCGGATATACGGAAAGGTATYTTTAAGCCTWTGCATGCTGGAAACGGGCATAGTCATATTCATGATGTWAACATGCGATATAAGTTGTATAGCCTAAGTAAAAACGATATTGAAGGGTATTCAGAAAAACTTTCAGGTCGTGATTATACCTATCCATCCTTAAGAGAGGATGCCAACAAACCGTTGATCTCTCGGGCCTCAACAGGAAAATTAAATTTTGAAATTTTAACGGCAGAAATACCCGCRAGTTATTCGGCAAGTAATGTTACTTTTTTCTATTATTCAAACATTGATTTGAACATACTAGAACCTTTTGATGTTTTTGTGAATGATAGCTTATTACTGACTTTTAAAGCCAATGAAAACGGTACGTTGGATATTTTAGAGAACCCAGGTAATGGTGGGGTTGAATTTGTATTGGTAAGAAGAGATGAAAACCAAGATGGTGTGGGGGCTTTTAGGTTGAGTATGCCAACGAAGCTGATAGGAAAGGGTGTTAAAGCAAAAATAAAGGTCCAAGGACACAAAAAAGGAAGCCGGTCATGGTTTATGCTTTTTAAAGTGAAAGACGCCATAAAACAATTAAAAATGGCTGCTTTAAACGAGGCTTCTTTTAGTATAATGCAACAGGGCGAATATTTGCATATCGATGCTCCGCATCATTTATCAGGTAAAACTGTATTTTTAAAAAGTGATGGGAAAGAAAGTGAAAAAGTAATTTTTAAAGCCGTTGGAGACTTGTCAAAAGCAACGGTAAGAATTAAAGCTCCCGAGAGTGAATTTTCAATAGTTTACGGTGAAGAGAGGATCGATATTAGTTTTGAGAATAATAAAGGTATCTGCGTGCAATCGGATGTTATCGGTGCTTATTTTTATCATTTTAATGTTTCTAGAAAATCGTATTGGAAGGCTTCCATTACAAAACTTTACAAACCCTCTCTATTTAAAACATATGCTAATTTTTTCGATAAAAAGCATCAAGACGGAACAGTAGCAATATTAAATTCTAGCCACCAGGATATTGCTTGGATGGATCGACCGGAAGTGTGTATTATTTTAAGAGATACGTTGTTGTTTACACCTGTAATAAAAGATGCATTTAGTCGAGAGGATTACGGTTTTGATGTAGAGGATGGTTTGATGTTACGCGAATATATTGATAGACATCCAGCAGCAAAAGATAAGATTACTACCTTGTTAAATACGAGTAAATTATCGGTTGGAGCATCTTATAATTGTCCCTATGAAGATATGTATGATTCTGAGGATTTGGTACGTCAATTTTATCTTGGTAAAAAGTGGGTTAAAAAAACGTTTGGAGGCTATGATTCTAAAGTGTATTGGAATGTAGATGTTCCTGGAAAAACACTTCAATTTCCTCAAATACTTAAAAAAGCGGGGGTGGATTTTATGGTGATTAGTCGTCATGCAAAAGGCATGTTTAATTGGCAGAGCCCAGATGGAAGTGCTGTKTTTACYTATTCACCAGGGCATTATGGAGATGACTATGTACAGTTGACGAAAAATATGACAAACAAGTTGAAGTATGGAGCTTCACAGGTAGATTATTGGAGCCAATATTTTAAAAATAGCCAAACAATTACCCCGTTGTTATCAAGTCAAGATATGATACCAGCATTGGACTATACGGATTATATAAATGCATGGAATGATTTTAAGTCTATAAAAAATGAGCGTAAAGAGTCTGTTCCTTTGTTCTTGCCTAAAATGKAAGTAATGACGGCTGATGATTTAATGGCACTTGCTCAAGAAAATGCCACGAGTATAAAAACGATACAAGGCGAAAGACCAAATGTTTGGGTGTATATCCATGGTCCTGCACATCACGAAGCAATTACTGCAAGTAGAACAGCATCCAAATTATTACCAGCAGCAGAAAAGTTTTTGGCGGTTGCAAATACTTTAAATCCAAAACAATTTCCATACCCATTTGAGCAATTAGATGAAGCATGGCAAGCCAAAATATATCCAGATCATGGATGGGGAGGCCATGATGGTGATATTACGGATGATTTGTTCAAATCTAAATTAGTTTTGTCTATGACCATGGGGAATGAACTACTCAATAAAGGAACAAATTTTATCGCAAGTCATATTAAAACAAATGAAAAATTAGGGATACCTCTTGTTCTTTTTAATAGCTTATCCTGGACAAGGACAGACGCGGTATCTGTGTTTGTGAATTTTGAAAAGGGAAGTGCAAAAAACGTAGTCATTCTTTCTTCTAATCAAAAAGAAGTCCCCTCCCAACTTAGCAATATTCAATATTACGGGGATAAAAGTCTAAAGAGTGCGAATGTTACTTTTATTGCAAAAGCTATTCCTTCCATAGGTTATAAAACCTATTACATAAAGGAACTTAAGAAATCACCTAAAATATATACATCAAAAAACAGGGTTTCTTTCTATGAGAATAATAGTTATAAAATTGATTTTTCAGATGGTGGAATAAAACAGATATATGACAAAGAACTTAAAAGGAATCTGTTAAATACGGAAGACTTTAAAGGTGGTGATGTTTTTACAATGTATTCAAATGGAAATGGAGCAGGAGAATTTGGMGATATACAACAACCTTTTATGAAAGATTTTGACAAGGTAAGCTTGCACAATGCAAAATGGAGCATTATAGAAGATGGTGAAGTTTATACGAAATACTTATTAAAACAAGCTGTTTTGCATGCGGTTGTGCAACAGGAAGTGACTATTTATCATCAGCTTAAGAGCGTATTATTCAATACCGATTTATTAAACTGGGATGGTACTTTGTATAGAGAGTTTAGGACCGCTTTTCCCATTGCGATGGACAATCCTCAAATTCGACATGAAGTTCCTTTTGGTTCTGTAACAGTAGGAAAAGATGAAATTCATTCAGCTGGAGACCGATATACTCCTCTTTGTAAAGATGTGCATCCTAGAGCTATTATGGACTGGATTTCTGCTACAGATTCAGAAATGACGGTCACGTTAAGCTCATCCGTTGCTGCAGTGGATTGGATAGATCCTACGAAAGAAAATAATAGGAATGTTCTCCAACATTTATTATTAGCGAGTAGGACATCATGTCACTGGGAAGGGAACGAGTATTCTCAAGAAGGAAGTCATAGTTATAATCACATATTAACTTCAAATAAAGCCGGTGATATTGTTGGTAATCGTATGGCAAAACAACAAAATGATCCTTTACATGTTGTCTTTTATCCGTCAAAATCTATACATGCCATATTACCAGAATCTACTAGTTTCTTCGCTATTGATAAGGAAAATATTATAATTTCCGCTGTTAAAAAAGCAGAAGATGTAAACGAATTAGTGCTTAGGATGTATGATACTGAAGGTATGGATTCTGAAGTGAAAATAAAATCATTTTTTAAAATTGAGGGCTTACAAAAAACCAATATTATAGAAGAAAATAGGGAGCCCATTTCAAAAATTAGGGTGCCTAAATATAGTATTGAGACATTTAGTTTTAAAGTTAAAAAATTAAAGAGACGATAAATTTCTAATCTAAAAAACTACGCTCAGGGACCTTCGTAAGTCTTTGAGCGAAATAGTTACAATATACAACTACTATTTCTTATTTTTAAAGGATAATACGCAAACGTTATTGTTGTGTTTGTGTTATTTTTAACTCCTTAAATTTAAATTAGAATGACTTGTCGAAATTGTTTTTATACTGTTTTTATACTGTTTTTAAGCCTTAATATATACAGTCAAGGAACTACTAATTATCCGTATCAAAATGCTTCATTGGCGGTGGATAAACGAGTGGATGATTTATTAAGTCGTATGTCTTTAGAAGAGAAAGTACGTCAAATGGATATGTATAAAGGCTGGGAGTTTAAGGATGGAGAATCTTTTTCCGCTTCAAAAACAGTAAAACAAACGGGTACATTAGGAATAGGTGCCATTCACGATTTGTATCCAAGATCGGCTAAGATGATCAATGATTTACAAAAGGAAGTGATTGAAAGTAACAGATGGGGAATTCCTGCTTTGATCATGTGCGAAATGTTACATGGTTATTTAGATGATGGAAGTACCGCTTTTCCGATGAATATTGGTTTAGGTGCAACATGGGATGTGGATATCATGAAAAAGGTAGGGGCGGTTATTGGWGCCGAAGCSAGAGCTCATGGAGTTCATTTTGGYTTAGGACCTGTGTTAGGAATYGCTAGAGAACCACGTTGGGGTAGAGTAGCAGAAACMTTTAGTGAAGATTCATATTTRGCAAGTGAAATWGGCTTGGCAATGATYCAAGGAATGCAAGGGGAYGATCTAACTTCAGATCGCTCRATTATAGCARAACCTAAACATTTTGCCGTGCATAGTGCACCGCAAGCAGGAGGTAATTCTTCACCTGTTATTGTTGGAGAACGTACWKCTCGTCARGATTTTTTATCAGTATTTCAAAAAGCCTATATCAAGGGAGGTGCCTTGGGTGCTATGTGTGCTTATTCTGAATTGGATGGAGTGCCTTGTGCATCTAACGAATGGTTATTGACCGATGTATTGCGTAAAGAATGGGGATTTAAAGGCATTGTAGTGTCGGATTTAGGTGCTATTAAATACATTCAAACCACACATTATACGGCAGATTCACCGAAAGAAACAATTAGACAGTCTGTGAGTGCAGGTGTAGATATGCAGTTTTACGATTTTACCAATCAATTTTGGCAACAATCCATTATCGAATTAGTGGAAGACAAAGAAATGGATATAAAGCATGTAAACCGTGCGGCCGGTGGCGTGTTAAGATTAAAATTCTTATTAGGCTTGTTTGAAAATCCATACACAGAAAAAGGATTGATTGCGACTCGTTTTCATACTAAAGAAAATCAACAAGTAGCTTTAGAGGCTGCTCAAAAATCCATCATCTTACTTAAAAATGAAAACAACACCTTGCCGTTGTCTAAAAAAATAAAGACCATCGCTGTAATAGGTCCCAATGCCAACGCTTCTAGATTGGGAGGTTACTCTGTGAAAAATAAAGTAGCGATTACTGTTTTGGAAGGTATTCAAAAAGTGGTAGGCAAAAGAACAACAGTATTGTATGAAGAGGGTGTTTCATTAATTGTAAAAGGACAAATTATCAGTTCGGATAATTTATTAACTCCAGACAAAGCAGCGAATGGATTGAAAGGAGAATATTTTAACAATCGTAATTTAGAAGGAAGTCCAGCTTTAACTAGAATAGACAAACAATTAAATTTCGATTGGCCTTGGTCACCAGGGGTTGGTGTAAATGATGATGAAATTTCTATGCGTTGGACAGGTTTTTTAAATGCCAAAGAATCGTTTAACGGTYGGTTGGGACTGAGTTCTGATGATGGTATTCGCATGTGGATAGATGAGGTATTAGTGATTGATAACTGGAAAAAAGGAGGGACTAATATCGTGACCTATCCTATGGAAGTTGTTGCTGACAAGAATTATAAAATCCGCATAGAAATGTGGGAAGGAGGCTGGGGAGCACGTGCTCACTTCAGATGGAATTTGAAAAAAGTTAATTTCCAACCGGCTATTGATATTGCAAAAAAAGCAGACGTGGCCATTGTGGTTATAGGTGAGTCTAGAGAATTAGTCGAAGAAAACAGAGATGTAGCAACCTTGGATTTACACGGGAAACAAGAGGAGTTAATAATAGCAATTCAGCAAACAGGAACTCCTGTAGTTTGTGTATTGCTAAATGGGCGTCCTTTATCTATTAATTGGGTTCAAAATAATATTCCAGCTATTGTCGAAGCATGGTTTCCTGGAGAAAAAGGTGGAGATGCTGTGGCGGATGTTTTATTTGGAAATGTGAATCCAGCGGGTAGGTTACCTATTTCAGTACCTAAATCGGTGGGGCAATTACCTATTTATTACAATCAAAAACCGACGGCTATTCATCGTTATGTAGCGGAAAGTGAATTGCCGTTATATCCTTTTGGTTTTGGCTTAAGCTATACTACCTTTAAATATGGAGCTATAAAAATGAGCTCAAAAAAGATTACAACAACAGAAACGTTGGATATAACCATAGAAGTTACAAATACAGGATATGTTGATGGAGATGAGGTGGTTCAGTTGTATATAAATGATGTCTACAGCAGTGTAACAACCCCTAAAATCACCTTAAAAGATTTTAAAAGAGTCCATATTAAGAAAGGAGAAACCAAAACAATTCATTTTGAATTGACGCCAGAAAAATTAGCTCTCTGGGATATTAAAATGAATAATGTAGTGGAGCCAGGAGAATTTRMRSTKATNGGTWKSGYSSSANTTSANGYAGNRWSTGRARMWRWYRAWKKTYANAGTNNTAAAATMRRAYCATAACCAATAAAACAAGTCCCATGT
Source organism: Flavobacteriaceae bacterium (assembly GCA_002401105.1). GTDB lineage: Bacteria > Bacteroidota > Bacteroidia > Flavobacteriales > Flavobacteriaceae. The sequence goes on from NVSD01000001.1 coordinate 30,387, forward strand.
ATTTAAAAAATGGATTCCGAAGTATTTTAATTTTACTATTTATAAGTCTATTGTCATGTACTACTGATAGCAAATTGAAAATAGTTGACGATGGAAAGTCTAATTACGAAATTGTTGTATTGACTTCGGCCTCTGAGCATATTAAAAATTCTTCTGAGGTTTTACAAAACTACATATTTAAAATATCGAATGTAAAATTGCCAATTAGTAATGTACCAAGTAAAACAAAATTATCCATTTCTGTGGGCGTAGGGAATCTTGAAAACGACGAAATCCAATTGTTATCTGCCAATGGAAATCTAATAATTTCTGGTGGCTCAGATGCAGCTGTTTCAAATGCAGTCTACGAATTTTTAGAGCGCTATTTGGACTGTTCTTTTTATGCACCTGACGCAGATGTATTTCCATGTTCAAAAACAATCACTATTGCTGAAAATATAAACTATAACTATACCCCTAAAATTACCACMAGAACGGTGCATTCGAGATTGTTTTATGACAATCACGAATTTGCTGCCAAACACAGGGTGACCACGGAGGCTTTTCCTTATTATGTTCCCAAGGCAAAAGTGCATACTTTTAATAAGTTTTTGCCAGAAGAAAAATATTACAAAAACCATCCAGAGTATTTTGCACTAAGAGACGGAAAACGTTACCCAACTCAATTGTGTTTGACCAATCCAGCGGTTTTTGAAATTGTAAAAAAAGCTGTTAGGGAATTGTTTGAGGAAAGCCCTGAAGCATCTGTTATTTCTGTGAGTCAGAATGATAATCAGCAATATTGTACCTGTGATGCCTGTGCAAAAATTGATAAAGATGAAGAAAGCCCTGCTGGAACTATGATTCATTTTGTAAATAAAATTGCTGCAGAATTCCCAAACAAAACCATTTCTACCTTGGCCTATCAATACACTAGAAAAGCGCCAAAAGTAAAGCCGTTTTCCAATGTTTTAATTACGTTGTGCTCAATAGAATGTGATAGAAGTGGTCCAATTACTGAAAAATGYACYGATTTTGCAGACGATATCAGAGCTTGGAACAACATAACCGATAATATTAGAATTTGGGATTATACCACTCAGTTTACTAACTTTTTGGCGCCCTTTCCTAACATGCATACCTTAAAACCAAAYATCGTCTTTTTAAGTGATAACAATGCCAAATGGATTTTTGAACAACACAGTAATAATCCTAGTGAATTATTCGAGTTACGTTCTTATATCACGGCCAAATTGTTATGGAATCCTAGTTTAAATTAYAATGATTTATTRACGGAATTTACCAATGGTTATTATGGTGATGCAGGAGTATTTGTGAAAAAATATGTAGATTTGGTACATCAGAAAATTCAAGAAACCCCAGACTTTTTCTTGTTTTTATACGGAGACCCTTCTCAAGGATTTGAYTCCTTTTTGAGTCCAGAATTATTGACGACCTACGATGGCTTTTTTAACGATGCATTAAATGCTGTTAAAGGTGATGTTGTATTGACAAAACGAGTAAAAGAAGCGAGTATAAGTATAAATTACGCCATCTTGGAAGCCTCTAAAAAAGGATTGACAGAGGCCTTGAGTTTGGTAGTAAAAGGAAAGGGAACTACGAAGTTAATCAACCCGTCGGTCACCAATAGGTTGGACGCTTTTTTAGCCATTTGTAAGGCAGGAAATGTTACGTTGATGAACGAAATGGGCTTTACAGTTCAGGAATATTACAACAATTATATGTTGGCCTTGGACGTTGCGGTGATGCCAAATATTGCCAAAGGGAAAAAGGTAACCTTGCTTACCAAGCCTAAGAAATATGCCAAAGAAGATCCTCAAGTATTAACAGATGGAGCCTTAGGAGGTAATAGTTTTTACGCAAACTGGTTAGGATTTGAAGGTAATTATTTGGAAGCGGTGATTGATTTGGAAAAAGCTACGGAAATCTCTACCATTTCTACGGCGTTTTTACAAGTGACGAACCACGTGGTGTTTTTTCCGGAAAATGTAACTTATTTTGCGTCGAATGACAATAAGGTGTTTCGTAAATTGGCATTGGTTAAAAACGATGCTCCATTGGTTAAAAAGAGTAAAATAAATGATATTAAATATTTCAAAACTAATTTTCCTAAAACTACAGCGAGGTATATAAAGATTGTTGGAAAAAACATGAATCAAGCTCCTTATTGGCACCATGCAGCCGGTTTGCCAGCCTGGATTTTTGCTGATGAGGTAATCATAAATTAAGAGATAAGATAAAAGATACGATAAAAGATGAATAGATTGAAAATGTTAGTGGGGCTTTTAGCCTTGAGTTTGACTATTGTGAGTTGTGCCCAGAAAACGAATTTTAAAGTAACTTCTCCCAATAAGGAAATTTCCTTAGAATTCAGTGCCCTTGAAGGAGGGTTAAATTATAGGGTGTTATTTAAAAACACTGAAATTATTAAGAAATCTAATTTAGGTTTTGAGTTTAAAAATTTGCCGTCTTTAACGGAAGGATTTCAAGTGATTTTAACCAAAACAGAAACCTATAATAATACTTGGGAACAAGTATGGGGAGAAAATAAGCTGATTGAAAACAACTACAATTTGTTGTCTGTGTTTTTAAAAGAAAAAGAAGGAAATCACAGATTGTTAAATTTACATTTTAAGGTATACAACGATGGTATTGGATTTAGATATGAAATCCCAACACAGGAGCATATCACAACTATTGAAATTACAAACGAACTCACACAGTTTAATTTTACTGCGGATCATACCACTTGGTACAATCGTGCAAATTTTGATTCCTATGAAATGGAATATCAGAACAGCCCAGTTTCTACCGTGAAATCGGCGAATACGCCTGTTACTTTTGTCGCTGAAAATGGGACTGTAATTAGTATTCACGAAGCCAACTTGACCAATTATGCAGGAATGACATTAAAGAAATCAGAAAATGATGCCTTGTCTTTTGAAAGTGATTTAGTGCCTTGGCCTGACGGTGTTAAAGTAAAAACCAAGACACCTATGTTTAGCCCTTGGAGAACAATTCAGATTGCAGAAAAAGCGGCTGACTTAGTGGGGTCTAATATGATATTGAATTTAAATGAACCCAATCAAATCAAAGATACTTCTTGGATAGAACCTATGAAATATATTGGTGTTTGGTGGGGAATGCATATTGGAACTCATACCTGGACTTTGGGAGATAGACATGGTGCTACCACAGTAGAGACAAAGAAATTTATCGATTTTGCCGCTAAAAATAATATTGGAGGAGTTTTGGTGGAAGGATGGAATACCGGTTGGGAAGACTGGGGTAAAAAAGATGCTTTTGATTTTGTTACACCTTATTCAGATTTTGATTTAAAAGGGATTACCGAATATGCAGCATCTAAAAATGTTGATTTTATTGGGCATGTAGAAACCGGTGGAGCAGCCACTTCTTTTGAAAATAATTTTGAAAACATATTCGGTTTGTATCAAAAAATGGGAGTAAAGACTGTGAAAACAGGGTATGCTGGAGGAATTCAAACCAAAGGGCAGTTTCACCATGGACAGTTTATGGTAAATCACTACAGAAAAGTGGTGGAAACAGCGGCTAAATATGGAATTATGATCAATGCGCATGAGCCTATCAAGCCTACAGGGATTAGAAGAACCTATCCAAATATGATGACAAGGGAAGGAACGCGTGGAATGGAGTGGAATGCTTGGAGTAAAGGGAATTCACCAGAACATCATACCGTATTGCCTTTTACAAGAGGCTTGGGAGGTCCTATTGATTATACTCCAGGAATCTTTGATATATTATATAAAAACGCGAAAAATAGAGTGAAGTGGAATGGCTTAGATGACGGAACTTCAAGAGTAAATACCACCTTAGCAAAACAATTGGCGTTGTTTGTAACGCTATATAGCCCTTTACAAATGGCTTCTGACTTGGTGGAGAATTATGAAAGTCAACCTGCTTTTAAGTTCTTTAAAGATTTTGGAACCGATTGGGAACAATCTGAAATATTGAATGGAGAAATTGGTGATTATATTACCATCGCGAGAAAAGAAAAAGGAAGTGATACTTGGTTTTTAGGAAGTGNTACAGACGAAAATAAACGTGATTTGTCAGTTTCTTTATCTTTCTTAGATGATGATACAGATTATATTGCGGAAATTTATGCGGATGGAGAGAAGGCAGACTGGAAAACAAATCCGCAAGCAATTGCAATTTCTAATATAGAAGTTACTTCTAAATCAAATTTAAAATTGGTCTTAGCTGCAGGTGGAGGTCAAGCAATAAGATTCATTAAAAAATAATTTACTTATGAAAAAATATATTTTTATTACGATTTTAATCTTAGGTTTTGTGCAATTTGTTGCTGCACAGAATTATGATATCATGACATATAATATTCGTTACAGCAACAGTCACGATGGTCAGAATAAATGGAAAAAACGAAAGGAATATCTATGCGATCAAATTTCCTATTACAATCCCGATGTTTTTGGTATTCAGGAAGGCTTACATTCTCAAGTAATCTATTTGGATAACTATTTTAAAGATTATAAGTATGTAGGAATTGGACGAGATGATGCAAAAACAAAAGGTGAGTACAGTGCCATTTTTTACAATGCTACTATTTTTAATGTACTAGAAAGTGATACCTTCTGGCTATCTAAAACTCCTGAGAAAATATCTGTTGGTTGGGATGCGGCTATGGAACGTATTTGTACTTATGTCTTGCTAAAGGATAAGAAAACAGGAACTCAATTCTATGTGTTTAATACGCATTTTGATCATAGAGGAACAAAGGCAAGAATTAACAGTGCTAAATTAATAGCAAAAAAAATTGCGAGGATTAATAAAGACAAACTGCCTGTATTTTTAATGGGTGATTTTAATTTATTACCCGACAGTAAACCGATACAATTTTTGTCAAAGGAATTTAATGATTCAAAGTTATCTACAATTCATAAACCTTTTGGTCCAGATGGTACTTTTAATGGGTTTAAGTTTGACAAACCAGTAACGGATCGAATTGATTATATATTCACATCAATAGACAATGTTTTGGTGCATAAATTTGCAGTTATTAGTGACTCTAAAGACTGTAAATACCCATCCGATCATTTCCCAATATTGGTAACTGTATCTTTCGAATAATCATTAAAAAAAGCAGGAATGAAAAGACGTAATTTTATAGCCACAAGCACGTTGTTTACAGCGGGTGCCATGGCAATGCCAAAAACTATTTTTAGTGTTTCCGATGGTTTTATTTCAAACAGACCTTCGGTGGCCAATCGTAATTTTATGAGTGAGGCAGTAGAAGAAACTATTGCTACCGTTAAACCTTTGATAAAGGATTCCGAAATTGCATGGATGTTTGAAAATTGTTTTCCTAATACGTTGGATACGACCATAGATTATGAAATTATTGATGGAAAACCAGACACCTTTGTAATTACCGGAGATATAGATGCCATGTGGTTGCGTGATTCTACTGCGCAAGTTTGGCCTTATATGCCGCTTATAAAAAAAGACAAGAAACTTAGGTATTTAGTAAAAGGATTGATCAACAGACAAACTAAGTGTGTGTTATTAGATCCTTATGCCAATGCTTTTTATAAAGATAAATCGCGTATTTCTAAATGGGCTTCGGATAAAACACAAATGTTGCCGGGAGTGCATGAGCGCAAGTGGGAAATTGATTCTTTGTGCTACGTGGTGCGGTTGGCTAATGAGTACTATCAGATTACAAAAGACAGTACTATTTTTACTGCTGATTGGGACAAAGCAATGAGATTGATCATAAAAACGTTTAAAACAGAGCAGTTTAAAGACGAGAAATCCGACTATTATTTTAGTAGAGAAACTACCTCTGTAATTGATTCACCTCCCTTTGATGGTACAGGTCGGCCTGTAAAACCAAATGGACTTATCCGATCTATGTTTAGACCTTCGGACGATGCTACGATGTATCCATTTTTGATTCCATCTAATATTTTTGCGGTCTTATCTCTGCATCAGTTAGCAAGCATTTATAGAACAGTGTTAAAAGAAAATCATTTTGCCAAAGAATGTGAAAATTTAGCATACGAAGTGGATGCTGCGATTCAAAAATTTGCCATAAACGAACACCTACATTTCGGGAAAATTTATGCCTATGAAGTAGATGGCTTTGGAAATCGAAATTATATGGACGATGCCAATGTGCCTTCGTTAATGTCATTGGCTTATTTGGGAGCACATCATCCAACTGACGAAATTTATGCCAATACCCGAAAGTTTTTGTTGAGTGATTTTAATCCCTATTTCTTAAAAGGAAAAGYCTTTGAAGGACAGGGAAGTCCACATACTGGGAAAWTTAAAATCTGGCCCATGGGAATWRTTCTGCGTGCCATGACGAGTACAGATCCGAATGAAATTAGAAAATGCTTGTCCATGTTAAAAAAGACGCATGCAGGCAAAGGATTTATGCACGAGGGCGTAAATAAAGACAATCCGGAAGACTATTCAAGAGATTGGTTTGCCTGGGCAAATACACTGTTTGGAGAATTGATAGTGAAAATTCACAAAGAATATCCACAATTATTAAAAGAGCAATATTAAAAATATGAATATAAAACATTATTTTTTGATGTTATTACTGACTGTTTCCGTTTTAGGAGTAAGTCAACAACAGAATGCAGACGGTTGGTCTATTGCTGSAACTAAAATGGATAAATATGTWGGGATAACARTWGCAAATGGACGCATTGGGATTTTACCATCGAGTGAACCTTTTAAAATTTCCTCTGTTATTCTGAATAATGTGTATGAACAAGAGTCCGAATTAGGCGTGAGTAAAATTGTTGCAGGGCTTAATTTTATGAACTTGCGAATGCTGATAAACGGCGAAGAAATTACATCGGCTAATATTAGTGACTGGAAACAAGTATTAGACATGAAAACGGCTTCTTTTACTACAAGTTTTATTTTTAAAGATAAAGCGAAAATTAGCTATACTTATTACGCCATGCGTAATTTGCCCTATGTGGTTATGAACGATGTTCGGGTAATYGCAACTGAGGATGTTACAATGCAGGTTTTTGGTGCTATTACTGCTTCCAACGAATTAAAAGATAACTTAAATTCGTTTCGAATTATGCAGGATTTAGAAGCTCGTATGCCTGTGATGCAAACTGTAGTTAAAACACGTTTTGACAAGCATACCATGGCGGCTTCTACAACGTTTATGTTCGATGGTGAAACACCAGCTTTGAAACACCAAGTCATTAATTTAAGACATCACGAATTATCATTTATAAAAAAAATCACTAAAAATGAGACCTATAATTTTGCCTGGGCAGGAGCTATTTGTACCACACAAGATTTCGAAGATCCGCAAAGTGAATCAGAACGTTTTGTGATTTATACCATGCTAAACGATAAACAAATGCTTTTAAATCAACATAAAAAAGCATGGGATAATTTATGGGAGAGTGATATTATAATCGAAGGAGATTTAGAGGCGCAATTAGACATACGTTTGGCATTGTATCACTTGTATAGTTTTTCAAGAGCAGATTCAGATTTGAGTATCGCACCAATGGGATTGTCGTCTAGAGGTTATAATGGACATATATTTTGGGATACAGAATTGTGGATGTATCCTCCTTTATTGGTCTTAAATCAAGGGATTGCAAACTCCTTGTTGAATTACCGATATCATAAATTGGAGAAAGCAAAGCAACGTGCCATGACCTATGGTTTTGACGGTGCTATGTYTCCTTGGGAATCTGATGATACAGGAGAGGAAGCAACACCTACTTGGGCCTTAACAGGAACGTTTGAACATCATATTACGGCAGATATTGGAATTGCATTTTGGAATTATTACAGAATTACCCAGGATAAAAAATGGTTAACAGAAAAAGGTTTTCCAATGATAAAAGAAGTAGCTGATTTCTGGGTCAGTAGATCTGTAGAAAATAAAGAYGGGTCTTACAGTATCAATAATGTGGTAGGGGCGAACGAATTTGCACATCACGCGAATGACAATGCTTTTACYAACGGTTCTGCAAAAACAATTTTRGAGTTTGCTGTTAAGGCTAGTGCTATYGTTGGAGAACGTGAAAATYCATTATGGAAAACTGTGGCGGRTAACTTGGTGTTTAGCACCATAGAAAATGGYGTAACAAAAGAGCATAGYAATTATAATGGCGAAATAATTAAACAAGTTGATGCWAATTTATTGGCCTATCCYTTAGAGATTGTCACCAAKAAAAAAKCCATTAWAAGAGATATTGAATATTACGAACCAAAATTGGCTCCGGAAGGCCCTGCAATGAGTCATTCTGTATTGGCWGTTTTGTATGCTAGAATGGGGGATGCAGATACCGCCTACCGATTATTCAAGCGTTCTTACGAACCAAATAAACGCGCTCCATTTGGTGCTTTGTCAGAATCCGCTACAAGTAAYAATCCCTATTTTGCTACSGGWGCWGGRGGRATGCTGCAAACGGTACTGTTCGGTTTTGGAGGTTTACATATGACAGATRATGGATTGATTCAAAAAGATGCGGTATTGCCGAAACAATGGAAATCACTAACATTAAAAGGGATAGGGAGGCACAATAAAACCTATAGTGTAACACAGTAATTCAAGGAAGGTTAGTTTCGGTTGTAATGTCTTATTGTTGTTGATAAAAACGGATGAATACAATGTCTATTCAAGAATATGATTAATAAAGGTTTTTATTACGCTTATTGATGTAGAAGTATTAACTTTGGATGAATTAAAAGTTTGATATAAAACTTACAAATATTAATTTATGAGATTTAACTATTTATTAGCGAGTTGCTTGTTTGTTATTGTACTAACGAGTTGTACTAAAAAGACAACAGTCAAAGATGGAGGAGGGCAACCAAACATCGTTTTTATTATGAGCGATGATCATGCCTATCAAGCAATCAGTGCTTATGGACATGGCTTAAATAATACACCTAATATTGACAGAATAGCTACAGAAGGCGCTATTTTTAACCGTGGTTATGTGACTAATTCTATTTGTGCTCCTAGTAGAGCAGTGATGTTGACAGGAAAACACAGTCATATTAACGGAAAAGTAGATAATGTTTTACCGTTTAATTGGGGGCAAGATAACTTTGCCAAGCAATTGCAAAAATTGGGCTACCAAACGGCTATGGTGGGTAAAATACACTTGAAAGGATTGCCTCAGGGTTTTCATTATTCCAATGTGTTACCAGGGCAGGGACAGTATTACAATCCAGATTTTATAGAAAATGGAGTTAAAAAGAAATATCAGGGCTATGTTACACAGGTAACCACTGATATTGCGATGGATTGGCTGCAAAACAAACGTGTACAAGACAAACCGTTTTTATTGTTGTATCACCAAAAGGCACCTCATAGAACATGGATGCCGGAAGCTAAGTATTTAGACTTGTTTAAGGAGGTTACATTTACGCCTCCAGCTAATTTCTTTGATGATTACAAGGGGAGACCAGCAGCAGCCCAACATGAAATGGGGATTTACAAGCACATGGATGTTGTGTATGATTTGAAAATGTTAGATAAAGAAGGTGAGATTAAAACACCTTATCGTAAGTGGTTTCAAGGTCAATACGACAGAATGGATGCAGAACAGAAAAAAGTATGGGATGCACATTATGACCCAATTATTGCCGAATTTAAAAAAGTAAAACCAACAGGAAAAGAATTGGCCTTATGGAAATTCAATCGTTACATGCGTGATTATTTAAGTACCATACAATCGGTTGACGATGGTGTAGGTACAATTCTAGATTATTTAGATGATAACGGACTGACCGAAAATACCATTGTAGTGTACACCTCTGATCAAGGATTTTATTTAGGAGAACACGGATGGTTCGACAAACGATTYATGTATGAGGAATCATTTAGAACGCCTATTTTGATGAAATACCCAAAAGAGATAAAACCAGGAACTGTGRTAAATGAYTTAATTCAGAACTTAGATTTTGCACCTACATTTTYGGACTATGGAAATGCAACTATTTCTAAAGATATCCAAGGGGAATCGTTCCGTAAGTTAATCAATGGAGAAGTAAGTGAATGGCGTGATGCTATTTATTATACCTATTATGAATTYCCAGGAGARCAYTTTGTGCAACGYCATTAYGGWGTRMGRACKGATCGTTAYAAACTGATTCATTTTTATTACAARGATGATTATTGGGARTTGTACGATTTAGAGAAAGATYYTTCGGAAATGAATAACTTGTATGATGATGTKAATTATAAAAMSRTTCAAGCAGATTTACACAAACGATTGGATGAATTACGTGTGCAATATGGAGACAGCAAGGAATTAAACGAAAAGAATTTAGCTGATTTTTTGAAGGCAAAAGGGCTGGATAGGGAATAGTTTAACTATTTGTATAAATGAATAAAAAAACTCAAATCTTATGATTTGAGTTTTTTTTATGTGCTATTTTGTCTTTCGATAGGCACTTGGTGTCAATTGCATCAATTTTTTAAATTGTCTGTTAAAATTGGTGATTTGTTTGTATCCAGATAAAAAACTGATTTCTGAAATGTCTAAATCTGTATTAAATAGTAATTTACAAGCATGTCCAATTCYTATTTCAGAGACAAAATCTGAAAAATTCTTATTCATTGTTTTCTTGAAAATTCTATAGAAAGTAGAAGGAGAAACATGTATTAATTTGGAAAGTTCTTCTATGTTTAAATCTTGGTGGAAATTCCCTRAAATGTAATCGTATAGAATGGAAGGACGCTCAGCTTCTTTTACCTTTAATGAAGGCTGATAGCTCGGGCTACTCAAAATTTCAAAATCTACTGTTTTACTTAAAGTATTTAAAATTTCTAGAAAAGATATCATTTTATCAAAGGCGTCTAATGAGTCTAAGTGCTCAATTTTTGTCTTTATTTCGGAGATTTCAGATCCGAAAAAATGACAGCCTAGCGAGACTCTTTTTAATAGTTTTTTTATTTTTTTGTTTTGTGGTAGTTCAAAAAAACCTTGACCGAAGGAATCATTTTTAAAATGAATGCAAATAGCTTTACTTTCTTTTGGTTTATCTGCCTTTATTAAATGAATAAGGTTTGGCCCAATTAAAAACAAATCATCATTGGAGAATCTTTTACTGCTATTTCCTATAATCCGAGTCCCCGAGGTATGGTAGAGGGCTGTTAATTCGAATTCTTCATGCATTTTATAAATATTTCTTTCTTTATTTTCATCATGTAAGGTATTGTAAGTACTAATATCAAATGATATTTCTTGTGATGGAATAAATTGTTCTAATTGTATGGTAGCCATAAATAGTTTATAGGAGTTTAATAGTGCTAAAATAAGTTAAAAAATGCCCGAATAGTGCTATGATGTGATAAAAATAGATAATAGAACTGTTGTTATTACCCTTATTTTTACAATGCTATAAAAAGAAAGTTTTTTTTAAATTAAAACCTTTAAAAGAATGACTTAAAAAAGCAGTTCAGAACTGCAAAATCAAAAAAAGAGAGTTGTTACACTCTCTTTACAAGTTTAAAATTTATTAAAATTCAACTCAAACTTCTCTTACCTAGTTTTGAGTTGAGACTAACCTTAAACAAAAGCAAAATTATGATTAAATTTTCGTTTAATTTTGATTTTTTTCTTAAAAAAGGAAGATCAAAACAAACTTTAACATTTCTTATTTTATTAATAGGGCTCACTTATCAGAGTGCTATTTCTGCAAATCTAGTGGATATTCCTAAAACGATTAATCCACCAAATTTGGAAAGTGAATTACAATTGGTACAAGAAGTAAAAGGTACGGTAAAAGATTCCAATGGTCAACCTTTACCAGGAGTTACCGTAATTATTAAAGGAACTTCTAATGGAACACAAACAGATTTTGATGGGAATTTCAAACTAGATGTTTCCAAAAACGACGTCTTGGTATTTACCTATATGGGAATGAAAACCAAATCTGTTATTATTGGTGATAACATGTTTCTAAATGTTACTTTAGAGGAGGATTCCAATGTACTTGATGAAGTGATAATTGTTGGATATGGTACTCAAAGTAAAGCCACACTTACGGGTTCGGTAGCAAACGTTAAAACAGAAGAAATAGCTGAGATTGCAGCTTCTAATATGACTTCTTTATTAGCTGGTAGAATGGCAGGAGTTAGTATTACAAGTACTACAGGAACACCAGGTGTGTCTTCAAATTTAACCATTAGAACCAGAGGTACTTGGAACAATGCCAATCCAATTTATGTAATTGATGGTATTGTAAAAGAAAAGGCAGATTTCGACGACTTAGATGTAAACGAAGTTGCCGAAATTAGTATCTTAAAAGATGCTGCATCTACGGCTGTATATGGTGCCAGAGCTTCCAACGGGGTGATTTTAGTTAGAACCAAAACAGGAAAAATAGGTGCACCAACTATTTCGTATTCTACCACGTATAATTTTGAAAAACCAACAAAATTACCAAAAATGATGTCAGGTGTTGATATTGTACAGCTCAATAGAGAGATTTATGATTTTGAGCCAGGTACTGGTGGCTATTCTGAAACCCACTGGGAAGAAGAAGATTTGAACTGGTTAAAAACAGTTAATAATGGATATGGTTATGATTACTTGGATGAGGTATATATTGATCCCGCAAGTAACAGACATGCCCTTAATTTTTCTGGAGGATCAGAACATGTTAAATATTTTGTAGGAGGATCTATATTTAAGCAAACAGGTTTTTTAGCCCCCTTAAAATACGGAAAAAATAATTTAAGAGCTAATTTAGAAGTTAAATTAACGGATAACTTAACTGCCAATGTTAATATATCGACGGTTAATAGTAAAAGAGAAAAGTTTTTCTGGCCTTATGATTGGGGAAATGATGCACTTCCAGATTTATGGAAAAAATTGCAAACCTGGCAGTTTTATCAACCAATAAAAATTGATGGAAAATCACCAAATCTAGGATGGTTAGGTAATATTGATGGTCTTATAAACGAGTCGGGATATTGGAAAAACAGAATGCAGTCTCAGAGTGCCATTCTTAGTTTAACTTATAAGGTTCCTCAAATAGAGGGATTATCTGTAAAAGGGACCTATGCTTATGACAATGCAGTTAATAATATCAAGCAATTTAATAAAAAACATACTGTCTATGATATTACGGGTTATACAAAGCATAATTATTCTAATGCAGAATTTACAGGAACTACCACTCAATTGGGAGCAACCAGAGAGGGAATATATCAATCTGTTACTACGGCACGTAATTACCAGTTAAATGCACAGGTAAATTATACCAAAAGATTTGGTGATCATAATGTAGATGCTTTATTTGTATACGAGCAAAGTGAAGGGTTTAACGAAAACGTAAATGCACGTAGATTCGATTTTCCTGTATTAGTGAGAGATCAATGGAACCAAACTAGTGGTGCGGCAGAAGACTCAAGAGCTGGTGGATGGGAAAACGAATCAGGAAGAGTTTCTTATGTAGGTAGATTAAATTACGATTATAAATCTAAATACATCTTCTCTGGATCATTCAGGTATGATGGTTCTATGATTTTTAAACCTAGTGAACGATGGGGGTTTTTTCCAACAGTATCTGCTGGTTGGGTCGTATCTAAAGAAGACTTTTTTAATGTAAACTTTATAGATCATTTAAAATTCAGAGCTTCTTATGGAACTTTGGGTAACGACCGTGTTGATCCATGGAGATGGCAAGAACAATATGTATCTTCTTCTGGATTCTTTTTTGGGGAATCACCAAAAGAAGCCAAGGGAATTAGATATGGCGGAATTACCAATCAGTTTATGACTTGGGAAACCTCACATACAACTAACCTTGGTTTTGACCTTAGTTTAACAAACAATATCATCATGAATTTTGATTATTGGAGTAAAAAAACAACGGACATTTTAGGAAGTCAATTGAATGAGTTACCATCTACTGTGGGAGGTAATTTACCTAATACAAACTACGGAGAAATGAAATCTAGTGGTTTTGAAATTGCATTGGACTACGAAAATAATATTAATAATTTTGATTATTATATAGGTGGTAATTTCGGATATGCTACAAACGAAGTTGTAAATATCTCACAAGCCGAAAACATTAGAGATTACCAAAACAGAATTGGTAGGTCTTGGAACTATATTATAGGTTATAAATCTGCTGGTATTTTACGTACTCAAGAAGCAATTGATGCTTTGCCAGAAGGATATACTATAGGAGGGCAAGCACCTAAATTAGGGCAAATTAATTACCAGGATTTAAGTGGAGTTGACGGAGTACCTGATGGAAAAATTGATAGCTGGGATCAAACAGTAATTGCAGACAATGCGGCTCCAACTACTACTTTTGGATTCAAATTAGGAGGTAAGTACAAAGGGTTTTCTGTAGATGCGTTTTTCCAAGGGGCAGGTGGCTATAAGAAAATATTAAGTGTACAAACTCCGTATCCATGGACTAGAATATATGGAATTTGGGAAGACTATTGGTCTCCGTCTAATACAGATGCTTCTATGCCAAATCCAGATTGGAACCAAGGAGCAAATCAATGGACCTCTACCTTTTGGTTAAAAGATGCTAATTATGTTCGTTTGAAAAACTTGAATATAGGCTATAGTTTACCAAAAAGCGTATTAAACAGATTGAATGTAAAAGGCGTTAAAATATTTGTGGCAGGTACCAATATATTTACGGTATCTGAATTCAAAGCTTATGATGTTGAGTTAAGTTCTGCGGGCTCATATCCAAATATGAAAAACTACAGTGTTGGTATGAATATTACTTTATAATTAAAAATTTATAAAATGAAATTAAAAAAATATATAGTATATAGTCTTGCTATTGTTGGACTTCTATTTAGTGGATGTAACGATGTGTTTGATAAAGAGAATTTAAACGCAATTAATCCAGACGATGTTTGGAATAATAAAGAACTTTCCGAAGCGTATATAAATAATATTTATGGTTTGTTTATGCCTGGATTTGCTGTAAGTGGTGGTTCTTCGGACGAAGCTCCATCTGCGGATGGTGTTACAATGTCTGCGGTTTTAAAAGGATCTGCAGATGTTAATAGTATAAACTATTGGCCTTATGCGAGTATTCGGAAAATAAATATTCTTTTAGAAGAAGTTGAAAATGGTACTTTACCAGATCAGTTAAAAGAAAATTTAAAAGGACAAGCTTTATTTTTTAGATCTTGGGCTTATTTTGGAATGACTAGGTTGTATGGTGGTGTACCATTAGTGTTAAGAGCTCAAGGAATTGACGAAGAAGATTTGTCCATTCCACGTAGCAATGCCAAAGATTGTATAGCTCAAATAATTAAGGATTTAGACGCTGCTATTGCTTTATTGCCAGAACAGTGGGAAGGTGGCGATTATGGTCGTATCGACAAAGGTATTGCTATGGCGTTTAAAGGGAGAGTATTATTGTTTTATGCAAGTCCACAATTTAACCCTTCTAACGATACAGAACGTTGGACCTCGGCTTACCAAGCTAATAGTGAAGCCTTAACTTTTTTAAGAAATAAGGGGAAAGAATTGTATCAAGGGGATTTTGAAAATATTTGGTATGAGGAAAACAATAGTGAGGCTATTATGGTGAATCAATATTTTAATCCAGGACATACGTTTAATCAAAATATGTTAAGGCCTTTATGGGCTACCAAGGATAATGTTGGAGGTGACAGACCAAGTTTACAATTGGTGAATGCTTTCCCTATGAAGGATGGTAGTGCTTTTGATCCTGCAAATGGCTAT
The DNA here is from genome assembly GCA_002401105.1 of Flavobacteriaceae bacterium. Taxonomy (GTDB): domain Bacteria; phylum Bacteroidota; class Bacteroidia; order Flavobacteriales; family Flavobacteriaceae. The sequence goes on from NVSD01000001.1 coordinate 46,139, forward strand.
GGTGAATTGTATAAAAACAGGGACAACCGTTTTTATGCCACCATTGCTTATAATGGAACGCCTCACTACAATATCAAARATTTAGTGGATATAGAATCTCACTTGTGGATGTATTTTAATACGGATACCAATACACATTCAGAATCTGAACTTTATGAATCTTATGGAAACGATTATACTGGTTTCTATAGATTGAAAGGGGTAGATAAAAAAGTGGAGAAAAACGAGATAGATTTAACAGATATTGATTGGATAGAAATAAGATTTACTGAAGTATTGATGAATTTTGGAGAAGCTGCTAATGAAATTGGAAAAACAGACGAGGCAATGCAAGTCTTAAAAGATGTTAGACAGCGTGCAGGAATTGAAGCAGGAATAGGTGAKTTTGGAATTACCGCTACAGGTACTGATGGAATTAGAGAAGCGTATATTAGTGAGCGTTTTGTAGAGTTTGCATTTGAAAATAAACGTTGGAATGATTTGAGACGTTGGAGAAGGTTTGATATTTTAAATGACCAAGTAACTCGTAAAGGATTAAAGTATTCGTTAAATACAGGGGAAACTGCACCAAAAGGCTATGATAATATAGATGATGTTTGGGATAGATTTTCATGGAACGTTGTTTCTGTGGAAGCATCAGCAGGAGAAGTATTTAACTTAAAAGATGAATATTACTTCTTTGGAATTCCAGAAAACTATACTAGTAAGGATGTAAACTTAGAACAAACCATTGGATGGGATGGAGGAACTTTTGACCCTCTAAAATAAGAAACTTTTACGATTATTGTTTAAGTGAATTGAGTTAATACTAGGAGATGGGGTTTTTAAATAAACCTCATTTCTTATTAATAAATAAAATGATGATGAGTTTAAAAAAATGTTTGTATGTAGGTGCTCTTATGGGAGTGTCTGTTTTGTTTGGGCAAGAAAAAGTGAAAGACAATTTTGAGCAAATAGCATTGCAGAAAATGCAATATGCTACGGAAAAGGTACATATAGAAGAGAATGTTCCAAGAGTACTTCCGCAAAAAACATTAACATTTAAAAACAATGCCAAGGGAGCATTTGTTCCGGAAAACAAAATTGATACCCAAGAGGAATTGGAGGCAACATTGGAGACATACAGAAAAAGGTATGCTCCATTTATGTTGGACCTAGCTCCCCAAGTTAAAAAAACAAGGGAACGCTTAAATATCGGTGAATTTGATTTTCGTCCTGAAACTCAAAATGATATCGATGACTTTTTATATACACTACAAGGAAAAGGAAAATGGGATTTAGTAGAAGTACCTCATTATGCAGGTCCAGAAGGGAGAACCACATTTTGGTATCGCTCAAAAATAAATTTATCTAAGAAAATGCTATCTAGGGAACAGTTGTTTCTAGGATTTAAAGGGGTGGATTATATAGCAGAAGTATTTTTAAATGGTCGTTTTGTAGGGAAACATACAGGATTATTTGAAGCTTTTGAATTCGAATTAAAAAAATACGCTAAAGAAGGCGAAAATGTATTATTAGTTAAAGTAACGAATGATTATATTCAGATGGGAAGTAACCATCAGTTAACGGATAGACCTATTGGAAATAAAATTGCGGCTTGCGGAGGTCCTGGTTGGAATGATCCAGAATTAGGATGGCATATGTGTCCTGTTGGATCTGGTTTATGGCAAGGCGTATATATAGAATCTAGAAATGCTGTTGCTATTCAAGATGTTTTTGTACGTCCATTACCTCATGAAAATAGTGCAGAGATATGGTTAGAAATAGACAGTAAATACGAAGCTACTCAAAATGATTATAGCATAAAGTGGTCGTTATTTGGACAGAATTTTAAACAAGTGATAGCAGAAGATATGGAGGTTTCAAAGATTCCTGCAATTATGTCTGATATTAATTATATAAAGTTTAAGATTCATGTTTCAGAAAAATATTTAAAATGGTGGTCTCCAGAAACGCCATGGTTGTATAAAATTCATGTGAATTTATTCAAAGGAGGAAAACTTATAGATTCACAAGCAAAGCAATTTGGTATGCGAACCTTTACCCAAGAAACTACAGGGGATTTAAAAGGGAAATTTTATCTAAACGGGAAAGAGGTAAAATTAAGAGGTGCAAACGTAATGGGGAATTTAAAAAGATCGGTAGTTGAAAAAAACTTCGATCAGTTAAGAGACGACATTTTAATTGCTAAGATAGCCAATATGAACTTTTGGCGTTTCACTCAACAGCCTTGCCAAGAAGAAGTATATGATTATTGCGATAGGTTGGGGATTATGACCCAAACCGATTTGGGCTTGTTTGCTGTTTTACGTAAAAGTATGTTGCAAGAAGCTTTGGAGCAAACAACTGCTATGGAACGTTTGGTACGGAGCCATCCAAGTAATATTATGGTGAGTTTTATAAACGAGCCTACGGTGAAATGGACGCAACAATGTATGGATAGAGAAGAGATAAATCAGTTTTTATCTATGGCAGAACAAATGGTACGTATTCAAAATCCAGACAGAGTAATTAAACGTGTAGATGGAGATTATATGAATTTAAGTAAGGGCTGGATGGATCATCATTGTTACAATGGATGGTATGGTGGCGGTTTTACTATCGGAAAATTAAATCGTGGTTATTGGCATGCGACTCCAAAAAATTGGATGTATGGATGTGGAGAATATGGTGCGGAAGGATTGGATGATGTCGCTTTAATGAATGAACATTATTTAGAGCGTTGGTTACCTAAAAAAGGGGAGGCGGAGAAATCATGGACTCCAGGTGTAGTGTACAGGGTGCAAACCACCGATATGCATAAAAATTGGTTCGATACTCAGGAATCAGTGAACGATTGGATTGCGGCAAGTCATAAGCATCAAGAATGGGTGATAGATTTAACTACAAGAGCCTTTAGAAGAGATTTGAAAATGAATTCCTTTGCGGTGCATCTATTAATAGATGCATGGCCAGCAGGTTGGTTAAAATCAATTATGAATAGTGAACGTAGAGCCAAACCCGCATTTTTTGCTTTCAAAGATGCATTATCTCCTGTGTTAGCTGATTTACGTACAGATAAATCGAGTTGGTTTTCTGGAACAGAAGCAACTATAGAGGCATGGGTATGTAACGATACTCCTGATGAGATTGAAAAAGCCACTATAAAATACTTTTTTAAAGTAGATGGAAAAATAGTGATGTCTGGGAAATCGAAAGCAGAAGTAAAAGCATCTTTACCCAATTTTCAAGGATACGTGTCTTTTAAAATACCAGAGGTGAAAGATAGAACAGAAGGTTTTTTGTATTTAGGGGTATTCAATAAAAAAGGAGAATTGCTGCATGATGCATCCTTAAAAATGACATTATTACCAGTGTTAGTTAAAAAAACATTGCAAGCATCGGTATTAGGAGATAATAAAAAAATAGAAGGCCTACTAGATAAATTAGGATACCAGTTTACAAGGAATAAAAATATAGGGACGGCTGAATTAATTGTGATTGCAGATTTTAATCAATTTATAGCGCATAAAAAAGAAATTTCGGACGCTGTAAAAAATGGAGCTAGAGTCGTGTTTTTTGATGTGAATATAAAAGATTTTTCAGCTTTTGATACTAAAAAGGCTGCTTTTAACGGTCATGTTAGTTCCAATTTTATCTCTAGGAAAACAGGACATAATTGGGTGTCTGATTTTGAAGCAAACGATTTTAAATTTTGGTACAACCAAGGAAAAGATATGGCAACACCATTTGGTTTTAGAAGTATGAAAAATAAGAACGATTGGGAGCTTATTTTAAAGCATAACGAAGCTATGGTTGTTGGGGCTAAAAAAGTAGGACAGGGTTCGGCTGTTGTTTGTCTGTTTAATTTGGAAGATTACTGCAGTGAAAATGCAATGGCCTTAAAGTTTGCACAAATTATTTTTGAAAAAAAGGTATAAATATATTAGAAAAAATAGGAGAGTTTAATGGCTTTTCAACAAAGAATCGGATTAATTTAATAATAAGTAGATGATGAAAAAAATAATGATACTTTTTGTATTACTTAGCCTTGGGAATAACTTTATGTTTGCTCAAGGGACTACCGTATTACATTATAAAACGGGACAAGGAACGGCGGTAACTTACGCTACCGGCCCCGAGGAATTAAAAACGGAAAATAATAGCGATTTTAATTTAAAAAGAATTGGTAATCCTGTGTTTTATGCAAGTACCCCCGAAGGGAAACCAGGAGGTGCTATTTTGTTTACACCAACAAACGGATATTACCATTCGGACAAACAGGTTTCAGATTCTTCTGGAGATTTTACCTTTGAAGTTTGGGTAAAAGCCAGATTGGAAGAAGGTAAAGATTTGGATGCAAAACATTCTTTTGGAATTGCTAGTATTGGGAATGGAAAAAATGGATATCATTTTGTGCAAAGAGCGGATAAATGGATGTTATTAGTAGCAGGTGTGCAGTTGTTTGATATAGGAATAGTTACTTTTAATTCCTGGACACATTTAGCTATAGTTTCCAAAGATGACCAACATACAATTTGGTTAAATGGAGAACAAAAAGGAAGTTTTAAAAAAGCGAAATCTGTGAGTCCTGGATTTACAATTGGAAACTTAGCGAAAGGAAATAATCAATTTAATGGGGAAGTTTACGAAGTACGATTTACAGCCTTCGAAAAGGGACAATTTGATGTATCAAAGGATTTTTTATTAAACTACAAAAAGGCCAAAGCTCAGAAAAGAGAATTGAAATTAGCTAGAAAAAATCGAATTATCAATAGTACTCAAAAAGGACTTGGAATTGTATTAAATAAGAAGATACCGAGTATAAACCCAAAGCAAGATTTTTTAATTGATGAAAKWWCAATTGCGTCTAAACTCTATATATTAAAAGAAGAAGACAATAGTGCAGCATCGTTAACGCTAACAAATGGTATTATAAGTAGAAGTTTTTATGTGTCCGAAAACGTGGCCTGTACTAGTTACAAAAATCTTCGAAATAATGCAGAGTTTATTAGAGCTGTAAAACCGGAGGCAAAAATTAAAATTGGAGACAGATGGATACAGATTGGAGGCTTAACGGGGCAACCAGAAAAATCTTATTTATTAGACGAATGGTTACCAGAAATGGAGTCAAATCCGAATGCATGGGTACTTAAAAACATTACAACAAAATTACCTGAATCTAGGTATCCTTGGTCTTTAAAACACAATGCAAAAAAAACACCATGGCCACCAAAAGGCTTGCAACTTATATTACATTTTATTGCACCAAATAGTGAAATTGAATACAAAAATGTTGCTATAAACGTGCATTACGAAATGTATGATGGTATGCCTAGTATGGCAAAATGGATTACAGTAGATAATAATTCTGAGAAAGAAATAGTAATTGAAAAAACAACCTGCGAAATTTTGGCAGTGAATCAAGATCAATTAAAAAGATTGCATGTAGAGAGCGATTTTTCTTTTGCATTGGTTAATGGAAACCCTAAAGGAAGTGCTTTATTGCATTATGCAGGAGAACCAAAATCATACCATGCAGGAAAAACGACTACAAAATGGTCTGTAGATCCTGAGTATAATACATGGGCTACTCACAACCAAGCAGAGGATGGTTATTTAGGATATAGACATATAAATTTATTGACAAGTAGGTTGCCTATGGGACCTTCCGAAACCGTACAAGCAAAGAATAAGTTTAAATCATTTGTAACTTTTGAAATTTTATTTGATAGTGACGATGAAGAGCGAAATAGTTTAGCTCATAGACGTATGTACAGAAAATTGGCTCCCCAGGTAACGGAAAGTTTATTAACAGCAGCTATTACTTCTCGAGATAAAAAAGTATTGTTAAATATGATTGATCAAATGGCTGAACTTGGTTTTGAACGTTTGGATATTCATCCTTGGCCTGGAATTAGTCACGATAATTTAAAACCTGAATATGTAGAATTCTGGAAAGAAATTGCTTCTTATGCAGCTGACAGAGATATTATTATGGGAGGCTACGAATTGGTAATAGCATCTAGAGGTAGAGGGAAAGAAGTAGATTGTATAGATCCGGCAACAGATAAACCAGGGAGTTTATTTGGACAAAGTGTGTGTATTGCAAGTAAATGGAGTGATGATTATTTTAAAAATACGTTTGAATTTTTTGATAAAACTGGATTTAAATCATGGAATGCAGATGGGCCATATCATGGAGATGCATGTGCTTCTAAAGAGCATAAATATCATACAAATTTGGAGAGTTCGCAATGGCAACAATGGAAAATACAAGTAGATGTTTTACATGAATTACAAAGAAGAGGTAGTTATATTCCTATTCCAGATTGGTATTTTTTAAATGGACAATCTTCTACAGGGATGGGGTATAGAGAAGCGACAGCAAATTTAACTCCTCAGCAACAATTGTTATTAGGGCGTCAATATATTTATGACGGTACTTGGCATAAAACACCTACAATGGGTTGGATGACCCTTCAGTTGGTTGGTTTTTATACAAACGACCCTCGTGTTGGTTTAGAACCATTAAATAAAAATATCCAAAGGTATGAACGTGGATTACTTCAACATTTGGGAAGTGGTTGTTCTTTTACTGTACGTGGAAATAGACTGTACGATACGGAGGATACAAAGGATATGGTTTTAAAATGGACTTCTTGGTTTAAAAAATATAGAGAGGTTTTAACAGGAGATATTATTCATTTAGCACGCCCTACAGGTAGAGACCTGGACTATATGATGCATGTAAACCCTTATGGGAATGACAAGGGGATGTTGGTTGTTTTTAATCCAACAAATAAAAAGATTAGCAAAAAAATTAAAGTACCAATGTATTATACAGGAGTACACAAAAAAGCAACTTTTTATCTAGAAGGGACTAAAAAACTAACGAGTAAGATAGATAGGGAATACAATGCTTTTGTAGAAGTAGCATTGGAACCTAATGGATATACATGGATACTTATTAAAGAATAAAATAAATAGATAATTTATTTTTAGTAAAAAAGATTGGTTGAATAACTTAACAAAACAGACATTATGATTTCCTTTTTTGATGAATTAAAAGTTCTTAGAAAAATAATACTTTCTAGAAAAAAAATGCAAATCATAACAGTCTGCTTGTTATTGATGAGTTCCTTTATGTTAAGTGGTGTTAATTTAACGGAAGCTCCTGTTGTAACCGAAAAGGAGCAATCTTTAAATTATACTATTAAAAATAATGGAGTGGTTTTTTTTAAAGGAGGAATGGCTAAAAAGGAAAACTTGCTTTTTATAACTAGGACTTGTGATTCCATAAAAGAACTTTTAAAAGAAAAAGGATGTCCAAAAGAAAAACGGTCAATTGTACAGAAAGAGCATAAAAAAATACTGCGAGCTATTAATAAGCGTTCATCAAAACTACTGCAATTACTAAAAAAAGGTGAGGAGGTTAAAGTGGTGACAATGGGTACTAGTTTAACGAACGGTACATGGAAGTGGCCTACTATTATGACTGAGTGGCTTGACCCTTTATTTCCGGGTCAATTGGTTCTTTATAATCTAGGTGTAGGAGCTTCTGCCACACAATATTCGCTGGGGGCTATGAATCCTGTATACCATGAAGGTAAATGTGGAATAGATCGTATTGGAGAAGTAATTGCTCTTAAACCTGACGTTGTATTCATAGAATTTGGTATCAACGATGCTTATATTCCGTATCAAATTTCCCTTTCTCAATCAAAGAAAAATCTGATATTTATTATAGAATCAATACAAAATAGCATCCCCAATGTAGAGATTATTTTGCAGACTACAAATCCAGTTGCCAATATGGGCCATGAAAAGGATTGGCCTGCAACACGTCCTAAATTGGAGGCCTATTATAAGAGCTATAATGAAATTGCAAATAGCAAAAAGTTAGTACTTATTGATAATTATCCAAATTGGCTAGAATTATTTAAGAAAGATAGAAGCACTTTTGTGAATTATGTTACAGATGGAGTCCATCCAAATCTTGCTGCTTACCGAGAAATTGTTTTACCCGAAATTAAGAAGAGTTTGCTAAAGGATAAGAGATGAAGGCTTTAAAAGAGGATTAGATATTTAAGTTAAATAGAATGTTAATTAGAACGGAATCATTGTTTTTAACACAATAAAAATAATATTAATAAGAGTACCAGCATATTTAAAGCTTAAAGCAAAAATTAATATTTTATTACAAGAGGTAAAATCTGTAAGTAGTAAAATGGAAGTAAATGATGTTCATTTAATGAGAGTTAGGTGTGTGTTTAATGTATGTAAAACGAGTGCTTTTAAAATAAAATATATGATAAAAAATAAATTTCAACGAGTGTTTTTATTGGCACTAATAGTTACGATTACATTAAATGCTCAAAAGAAGCAGCCTGTAGATTATGTAGATACCATGATTGGAACGGCAGATTCTAGGTGGATGTTATTCCCTGGGGCTACCTTGCCTTCCGGAATGGTAAACTTAAGTCCGGATAATCAGAACCAGGAATGGAAAGCGGGTTATGAATATACCATAGAAAATGTGGCTGGATTTAGTCATATCCATTCTTGGGTAATGGGTGGTTTATTAACAATGCCTACCACCGGAAAGTTACAAACATCTCCAGGAGACGAAAATGAACCAGATTCTGGGTATCGATCACGAATTCGACATGAAACCGAAAAAACAAGTCCAGCATATTATTCTGTAATGCTAGATGACTATAAGATTAAGGCAGAGTTAACGGCTACAAAACGAACAGGATTTCAACGTTATACGTATCCTAAATCAAAAAAGTCACGTATTTTATTTGATTTAACCATTCCTACAGAGTATGGGTACAGACAGTACGATACAAAAATTGAAAAAATTAGTGATACAGAAATTATAGGGCATAGTACACAAATGGGCCAAGGGATTAATAGTCGTTTACAAAACGATTATACTATCTATTTTGTGATTAAACTAGATAAAGCCTTTGATACAATTGGTGCATGGGAACGCAATTGGGGAGAAACAGAGGATACTATATTACCGGAAAATCAAAAAATTTATTACGGAAATGGAGATTTTGGAGCCTATATAGAATTTGAAACTAAAAAAGGTGAAGTCATTTTGTTAAAAACGGGAATTTCATTGGTAAGTGTAGATCAAGCTCGTTTAAATTTAAAAGTGGAATCTGAAGATGCTTTTGGATGGGATTTTGATGCTTGTAAGGAGAGTGGATCAAAAATTTGGAACGATTTATTAAGTACCATAAAAGTTGAGGGCTCAGAAAATAACAAGAAAAAATTCTATACAAACATGTATCGTGCTTATACAGCAAGAGCAGATTATACGGATGTAAATGGAATGTATAGAGATATGAACGAGAAAGTGCAGATAATGGCGGATCCAGATAATGGTGTTTATGGATCGGATGCTTTATGGACTTCTTTTTGGAATTTAAATCAATTATGGAATTTAGCCACACCAGATTTAACTAATAAATGGGTGAATTCTATGTTGGAAATTTATGATCGTGGAGGATGGCTTCCAAAAGGACCTACAGGAGTGGAGTATTCTGGGATAATGGTAGCTTCCCATTCTATTCCGTTTATAGTTGCTGCTTATCAGCATGGAATTAGAAACTTTGATACAGAAAAAGCTTTTCAAGCCATGTACAAACAACAAATGGTGCCTGGTAGAAATCACGAAGGTGGTGGCTTTGTTGGAAACCGTCAGTTAGAACCATACATGAAATATGGTTATGTTCCTGTGGAAGCTGGTTGGAGATGGTCGGAAGCCGCATCTTCTAATACTTTAGAGTATGCTTATGATGATTGGTGTGTAGGTCAAATGGCAAAAATGTTGAATAAAAAATCTGATTTTAACTATTTCAATAATAGAGGGCAATTTTATAGAAATATTTTTGATGAGGAAACTAAATTTATGAGACCTAAGTACATTAACGGTACATGGATGGAAAATTTTAACGAAATGACACGTTCTACCTGGTTTTGTGAAGCTTCTGCATGGCAATACACCTGGTTTGTACCTCAAGATATTTATGGTTTAAAAGATTTATTAGGAGAAAAATTATTTAATGATAGGTTAGAGGACGGTATGATTGAATCTAGAAAAAAACAATTCTATCACCCAGAACTTGTTAATGTAGGGAATCAACCTAATATGCAAGCGGCTTGGTTATTTAATTATTCTGGGAAACCATGGTTAACGCAAAAATATTCTCGATTAATGGTGCAAGAATATTTTGGAGATAATCCATTTAACGGATGGCCTGGTGATGAAGACCAAGGACAAATGGGGAGTTGGTACGTAATGAGTTCTATTGGATTGTTCCAAATGGATGGTGGATGTAGAGAGAATCCAATTTACGAAATAGGGTCTCCTATATATGATCGTATCGAAATTAAATTAGACAATAAATACTATCCAGGAAACACTTTTGTTATTGAAACGACTAATAATGGACCTGAAAATTATTACATTCAAAAGGCTTTTTTAAATGGAGAAGTATTGGAGAATTGTTGGATTTATGCCAGTGATGTTCAAGCAGGAGGGATTTTGAAATTAGAAATGGGGAATACTCCAAATAAAAAATGGGGTAGTGCTTTAAAAAATAGACCGACCAATCCAAATTAAAAAATAATGAAACAACTTTTTATAATCAGCTGTTTTTTTCTTTGTGTATTTTCTATGAATGCACAAGATGTTTTGGAGGTGACTCCTTTATATGCAAACACTAGTTTGTCTTTTGAATTAAGGGCAACGGATCTTGTTTCTCAGATGACATTGGATGAGAAAATTTCTCAGTTGGGGAATAAAGCCCCTGCTATTCCTAGGTTAGGAATTAACGAATATGAGTGGTGGAACGAAGGCTTGCATGGGGTAGCCCGTGCTGGTATAGCCACTGTATTTCCTCAAGCAATAGCTATGGCTGCTTCATTTGACACCGAAAGTATGTTGAAAGTAGCAGGAATTATAAGTGATGAAGCAAGAGCAAAACATCACGAGGCTTTGAGGAATAAGAATTACAAACGTTATTTTGGACTTACATATTGGTCTCCGAATATTAATATTTTCAGAGACCCAAGATGGGGGCGTGGACATGAAACCTATGGAGAGGATCCATATTTAACTGGGCAAATGGGAGTGCAGTTTGTAAAAGGTTTACAAGGAAATGATCCTAAATATTTGAAATTGGTTGCTACCGCCAAACACTTTGCTGTACATAATGGTCCAGAAGCAGATAGACACTTTTTTAATGTCACTCCAAACACACGTGATTTATGGGAGACGTATTTACCTGCTTTTGAAAGTTTGGTAACCGAAGCAAGTGTAAATTCTATAATGGGGGCTTACAATCGTGTAGATGGAGAATCGGCAACCGCTAGTTGGATGTTGTTAGAAGGTATATTAAGAAATAAGTGGGGCTTTAAAGGGTTTGTGGTGTCAGATTGTGGTGCTATTAGAGATATTTATGCTTATCATAATATTGTAAATACCCCAGAAGAAGCAGCGGCAGTAGGAGTGAGAAGGGGCTGTGATTTAAATTGTGGTGATGTGTACCAAAATGCGTTAAAAAGAGCGGTTACATTGGGGCTTATTGATGAAGGCGAAATTGACGTTTCTGTGTTTAGGTTAATGTTAGCCCGTATGAAACTTGGAATGTTTGATCCAGAAAGCATGGTGCCTTTTGCGAGTATTCCTTTGAGTGTAAATAATAGTGAAGCTCATAACAAAATGGCTTTAACGATGGCTCAAAAGTCCATGACTTTATTAAAAAACGATGGATTGCTTCCCTTAAATAAAAAGAAGATAAAGAGCATTGCAATTGTGGGGCCAAATGGGAATAGTGTTCCCGCTTTGTATGCAAATTATAACGGAATTGCAAGCAACCCTATTACGGTAATAGAAGGAATAAAAAGAGCACTTCATAAAAGTATAAAAATTTCTTATAACATGGGAGTTCCTTTAGTATTTGATAAGGGAACTCCTGAAAAATATACTATTATTGATGCTTCAAATTTGTCTTTTGTAAATAAAAACGGAAAGAAGAAAAAGGGATTAAAAGGAGCTTATTTTAACAATATTAAATTAGCTAATAAACCAGTTTTTTCGAGAATAGATGCATTGCTTAATTTTAATTGGGAAGGGTCTCCAAATCAAACAGAATTGTCACAAGGAATCATTTTAAAAGAGCAGTTTCTACCAAAAGATAATTTTTCTGTAAGATGGCAAGGGAAACTATTAGCTCCTAAAACAGGACAGTTTAATTTAGGACTAATTGCAGATGATGGCTGTAGATTATGGATAAATAATAAGTTGGTTGCCGATGGATGGACAGATCATGGGATGGAATTATTTATGGGGAAAGTTTCCATGGAAAAAGGCCAATATTATGATGTTAAAATTGAGTATTATGAAAAAACTCAAGGGGCAGGAATCAAATTTGTTTGGGAAGTTCCAGGAACCACAATTAAAGAGAGTGCAGTGGCAATGACACAATTGTCTGAAGAAACATTAAAGGATGTTAAAAATGCCGATGTTGCTGTATTTGTTGGAGGTTTAGATGCTAGTTGGGAAGGTGAAGAAATGGGAGGTAGAACCCATATTGATGGATTTTATAAAGGTGATCGTACTAAAATAGAGTTACCAAAAGTACAGGTTCAAGCCATTAGACAGATGTTAAAAACAGGAACTCCTGTAGTACTAGTTTTAATGGCGGGAAGTGCCATTGCATTAGATGGTTTAGAATCAGAATTAGAAGCTGTTTTAATGGGCTGGTATCCTGGGCAACGAGGAGGTGATGCTATTGCAGATGTACTGTTTGGGGATTATAATCCGGCAGGAAGACTCCCTGTTACTTTTTATAAAAACACAGCAGAATTACCTGATTTTAGCGACTATAATATGCGTGCTGGAAAAGGATTTACCTATCGTTTTTATAAAGGAAAAGCTTTATTTCCATTTGGTCATGGATTAAGTTATACTACTTTTAAATATAAAAAATTACAGGTTAATTATTCAAAAGTAGCAAACAATGCTTCCATAGAAGTATCCTTAATTGTTAAAAACACAGGGAATGTACAAGGAGATGAGGTTGTGCAACTGTATATAAAAGATGTGGAATCAAATACGTGGATGGTACGTAAACAATTGCGTAAATTTCGTAGAATTAGCTTAAAACCAGGAGAGGAAAAGCGAGTTAGATTTACGTTAAATACTCAAGAAGATATGAGTTATTACAATGCAAGGTTTAAAAAGTTTATGGTAGAGCCGGGAGCGTTTGAAATCCAGATAGGTGCATCAAGTGAAGATATTAGATTAAAAAAAATAATAGATGTTAGTAAATAAAAATAGAATTAAAAGATTCGTTTTATCATTAAATGCGGGGATCCTGTTATTTGTCTCTTTTTTAATAAGTGGATGCAATACAATGGAAGACAATGCTAAATACAAATGGATTTCAACTAAAGGAAATTCAGATACGACAAAAGAAGTGTCTGTTTTTTTAGAAGAACTTAAAGGAAGTATGCGTTTACTTCATTGTACTTACGAAGAAGAGAATTTGAAAGTGCTGAGTTTGTTGAATAAAAAAACAATAGTAGCCAGTCAAGAATGGGAAACCAACGTAAAAACGTCCCCTGTTAAGGGAAGGAAAAATGCCTTAGATTTAGAAGTTGTGTTTAAGCTCAAAAAASGAGAAGCATTACAAACGGGAGTAGCAGTGGCTTTTGATTTTTTAAATTGGGATAGTGAGAACTATGTGTTATTGCCTGCTTCTGTTTATAATGGTAACAGGGTAAAAATAGTTGACCGAGGGTATAATGAAGGTTTAGATCGTTCTTATTTGTATCAAAAAGATACTGAATTAATGTCTGCTTCAATACCTCAATTAACTCAGGATAAAGGAACAAAATCCTTGCTAGAATTGAATTCAAGTAATTTAGCAACTCCGGCCATGTGTYTTATCAATAAGAAAACCCAGAAAGCTTTTATTGTTTTGAGCAATCAAAAATCACAATATGGAGATCATGGATTTAATATTGAAGAATCATTAGATAAGAAACGAGCTAGTTTTGTGATTTCTGTGCCAGCAGTTCGGGAAAAAAAACCTGCATTTGTAGGGTTTACTAAAAGTGATGATAGAGGAGTTACCATTAACCAAGGAACGGAAATTAAGTTGAACCTACGTGTTTTTTCACTTGACATAGCAAGTATTCCAGAGTTGTTAGAAACCTTTATGACTGTTAGAAAGGATGTAACTGGGGTAAATAATCCTAGAAATTTGTATCCACAGAGCGAAGTTTTAAAATTGATGACCCAACGAATAGATGAGCGTTATTACGATAAGGGAGACTATGATTTTTATTGCCCTGAAAATGCCAATTGGATTTCCTTTGGTTGGATAGGAGGCTTAATTAATACCTTTCCTATGTTAGCTAAAAATGATGAGATGCATTTACAGCGAGTAAAAAAAACTTTTGATTTTGCAATTTCAAACGGACAAGGTGCTTCGGGGTATTTTTATGGAGCATTAAATTTTGATGGTAAAATATTCGGTAGAGAGGGCTACGATGAATTTCCTGAAATTGTTTTAACAAGAAAAAATGCCGATGTGTTGTTCTGGATGTGTAAACAATTTATGTTATTAGATGCTCAAGGCAATGGGAATAGCATAAATCCAATATGGGAGAAAAGTATAAAAAGACTTGCAGATGCTTTTGTGAAAACATGGAAAGAAAATAAGCAATGGGGGAATTTTATAAATAATAAAACGGGTGAAATTGCTGTTTATAATACTTCATCAGGAGTTATGGCAATTGGAGGACTGGCTTTGGCAAGTGAGTATTTCGAGATGCCGGAATATCTTGAAATAGCAGAACAAGCGGCTGAATTTTACTATCAAAACGATTTTGTAAATCAAGGTCAAACTACTGGATGTTGTGCAGATATTTTACAAAATTCAGATTCAGAAACAGCGGCTAGCTTTATGGCCTCCTTAATGGTGTTATATGAAACTACTGGCGATAAAAAATGGTTAGATCAATCTAAGGAGTTAGCTAATTTATTGGCTACTTGGACTACCTCTTACGATTATGAATTACCTAAAGATACAGAGCTTGGTAAATTGGATGCAWAACTGGCAGGGATAGTTTGGGCTAGTACTCAAAATAAACATGGTGCTCCCGGGATATGTACTAGTTCTGGAGATCCATTATTCAAAATATACAGAGCTACCGGGTCTGTGTTATATGCAGACCTTATGAGTGATATTATGAAGGCTTATGGAGAAAGTATTCGACCAGGAGGTTATACAAACGAACGTTTAACTTATTGCGATGCGGATAGCAGAGGAGAAAGAGGGAATCATGTTACGGGGTGGACAGAACTTAATGGAGCGTTAATGGCCTTGGAAATCCCAGGGATTTACGTGCAAACAGATGCTGATATATTTTATGTTTTTGACCATATTAAAGCCAAGGTTGTAACGAGGGGTCATAAAGGAATTACCTTACAGTTATTTAATGATACGCCGTATGACGCGTCTGTGTCTGTATTGGCAGAAACACGTCAACAATCAAAAAAAGCCTTGGGGACGAGTTCTTTTTTGAAATGGGAAAAAGTGGAGGTAAAATCTAAGGAAACTAAAATAATATCAATTAATTTACAGGGGGAAATTGTAAATAATTCGTAGTATTGAATTTATAAAAAAARATAAGATGCTGCTATAATGAAAAATGATTTTGATAAAATTGTTTTAGGTACCGCAAGTATTGGTGGGGTATGGGGAACGGTTGATTTTAAGGAGTCTATTGCAACTATTTTGTTTGCATTAGAAAAAGGAATAAACCAAATAGATACCGCCCCTGCCTATATGGATGCGGAACTTATGGTTGGAAAAGCATTGTCACAGTGGCATGGCAATGCTCCTTTTGTAAGTACCAAGATTGGTAAAAAAAAGGGAATGGCTACGGAAACTGGCTTAATTGATTATAGTGATGATTACTTAAAACGTAGTTTGGACAATAGCTTAACTGTTTTAAATGTTTCAAAAATTGACCTTCTTTTTTTACATGAACCATCAGAAATAGATCCACTTCAAATAAATAGAATTCTAAAAACAATCCATTCTTTTAAAGAACAAGGCTTGATTAAGGAGATTGGTTTAGGGGGAGCCCCTTTACCGTGGATGACTCCTATTATTAATGAAGGTGTTTTTACTACCATAATGGATTTTAATGGCTATAATTTAATTGATAAGAAACCATTACTCCAAAAAGTTGATTTGTTCGAAAAAAACAACATGTCTATTTACGAAGCTAGCCCATTAATGATGGGAGTATTAGGGGATAAGTTAAAAGAGAATTTAAAGAATCCATCCGATTGGCTTACTAAAAGTACCATGGACAAAGTGATGAGGTTAAAACAACTAGGAGAGAAAATGAATATATCGCTTTCAGAAATGGCCCATCGTTTTTTATTGAAA
The DNA here is from genome assembly GCA_002401105.1 of Flavobacteriaceae bacterium. Lineage (GTDB taxonomy): Bacteria > Bacteroidota > Bacteroidia > Flavobacteriales > Flavobacteriaceae. Next base: position 62,611 of record NVSD01000001.1, read on the forward strand.
GATTATTTACTAAGTAAAATAGTAATTGGTCCCTCAAATTTGATTCAGTTAAAGCAAACTATGTGGAGTTTTCAGAAAGGGAAATTACCTGTATTGGTTTTAGAAGAGATTAATAAGGTWCTTCGGTAGGCAAAAGGGCTGGATAGGGAATAGTTTAACTATTTGTATAAATGAATAAAAAAACTCAAATCTTATGATTYGAGTTTTTTTTTGACAATATGGAAACAGAGTTTTAATAATTACTGATAGAGAAATTTAATATTATAACATTTTTATAGAAAAACCACTGTTATTTAACTCCTGTTACCTTTGTTGTTATTTGTTGTTATTTGTTGTTGTTTATTGKTTTTTCAGGTATATGTCTTGGTTATTGAGTTTATTTTTGTTTTTTACATGTTTAGCTAAGGATACTTTGTTTATCGCTTGTTTTTTGTGAGATTCTTACAGTGTTCTAGATATGAAACTGATGATTGGGGAAGAATCTGTTTTTAATACGCGAAAACGATTCCTACAACGTTGTAGAGCAAACATTGGTCGAAATTTTCAATCGTTTTCGTAATATTAACCTACATTTAGCAATGTATTAACTCAAACAATTTATTAATGATGCAAAATGTATTAAAACTGTTGATAGTTTGTTTACTAGGAATTACTAGTTTACAAGCACAATCAGTAAAAGGAACAGTAACAGATGCTTTAGATGGAACACCGCTTCCGGGAGTAAATGTAATTGTAAAAGGAACCGTAAACGGTGTGTCCACAGATTTTGATGGAAATTATCAAATCGAATTATCAGATGGACAAAACGTATTGCAATTTTCGTATATGGGATATACGACAAAGAATGTAACTGTAAATGGAAAAACGGTATTAAACGTTTCTTTAGAACAGAGTGCCGAATCTTTAAATGAAGTAGTTGTAACTGCTTTGGGGATTAAAAAAGAGACGAAAGCGCTTGGGTATTCTATTACAGAGGTAAAAGGTGATGAAATGTCTATGGTAAAAGAAACCAATGCTATTAATGCTTTACAAGGTAAAGTAGCAGGGGTTAGTATTACAGGGAATTCTACTGGAGCAGCTGGTTCAAGTAGAGTTATTATACGTGGTAATACTTCTTTAACAGGAAACAATCAACCATTGTATATTATTGATGGTATTCCAATGGGGAATGACAATCAAGGTTCTGCAGGAATGTGGGGTGGATCAGATGGAGGAGATGGTATCTCGTCTATTAATCCAGACGACGTTGCTTCTGTAAGTGTACTAAAAGGAGGGGCAGCAGCCGCTTTGTATGGTTCAAGAGCTTCTAATGGTGTAATCATAATCACCACTAAAAAAGGAAAACAAGAAGATGGTTTTGGAATTGAATTTAGTTCATCTGTAACTATGGATCAAGTAAATCCAAACATTCAAGACTTTCAACGTGTTTATGGTCAAGGAATAAATGGAGAGAAACCTTCTACTAAAGAGGTTGCCTTTGATAATCCAAATTCATCATGGGGTGCTAAATTGGATGGTTCAAGTGTTGTAAACTGGGATGGTGTATCTAGACCTTATTCGTACGCTGGAAATAATATTGATAACTTTTATAGAACGGGAACTACCTTTATTAATACGGTAGCTATTTCTGGAGCTTCAGATACCTCTAATTATCGTTTTTCTGCATCTAATTTATCGAATGATGATATTATTCCAAATTCTAGTTTAGACAGAAAATCATTCTCTTTAAATTTAGGAACTGTATTGGCTGAGAAAATTTCATTTAATACAAGTGTTAAATATATTAGAGAAAGTGTAAATAATAGACCTCGTTTATCAGATTCACCTGGAAATGCAAACTATTCTGTAGCMGTTTTACCAGCAAATATTGGTGTAGAGACWATGAAACCAGGTATGAATGCAGATGGTACTGAATTAGGTACTTCGAATAATATCTATGCAACTAACCCGTATTGGGCTTCTAATAACTTTAGAAATGAGGATCAAAAAAATAGAATCATTGCATCTGCTTCTGCTAGATACGATATYTTAGATTGGTTATACATGTTCGGAAGAGTTGGTATTRATGATTATACACGTAAATCTACRKCAGTTGAACCTTGGGGAACAGCTTATAAATTGGAAGGTGGAATGTCTGAAGAAGAGAGAAGRTATACACAAGTTGATTCTGATATTATGATTGGTGTTGATAGACAATTGTCAGATAAATTTRCTACAARCGCTTTTGTTGGTGCTTCTGCAAATACWACRACAAGTGAAAGGTTAACTTTGAATGGTCAAAAGTTTATTGTTCCAGGATTGGAAACRATTACAAACACAACAGATCAGTCGTATGGTTATGGATTTAGTAAAAGAAAAATGAATTCATTGTACGGTTCAATGGAAATGTCTTACAACAAGTTTGTGTATTTAACATTTACAGCTCGTAATGACTGGTTTTCTACGTTGTCTGCTCCAGGAAAAACTACTCCAAACAATGATTTATATACTTCTGTAAATACAAGTATTATTTTATCAGAAGCATTTCAAATGCCAGATTGGGTAAATTTCCTTAAAATTAGAGGAGGTTATTCTGAATTAGCAGGTGGAGCCGATAGTGCCTACCAATTAGGATTGTCTTATGGRATMTTTGGTCAAGGACATCAAGGAAATCCACTRGGTCAARTTTCTAATAATAGTATYCCTAACCCAGATTTAATTCCTTTTAATGTGGATGAATTTGAAGTTGGATTTGATGCTCGTTTCTTACAAAATAGATTGAGTTTAGATGTTTCTTACTACGACAAGTCAACAACAAATGATATTGTRGCRGTGAGTGCYTCTGAAGCATCTGGATATGGTAGTTCTATTGMTAATTTAGGTGAAATATCTAATAAAGGAATAGAAATTTTAATTTCTGGAACTCCTGTAAAAAGCGAAAACTTTACTTGGAAATCAAGTGTAAACTTTTCTCATAACAAAAGTGAAGTAGTGGCTACAAACTCAACTAATTCTGACATTGGTCTTGGGGATGCACGTAGTAGAAATGTAGGTGCRCGTCATATTGTTGGACAACCTTACGGAGTTATCTATGGAACATCTTATGCAAGAAATGATGCAGGWCGTATTATGTATGAAATCGGAGACGATGGAATTCCAAGAGCTAAAGAAGGTGATCGTAAACAATTAGGTCAAGGAGTAGCGCCTTACTCAGTAGGTTTTAATAACTCTTTTAAATATAAAAGTTTTAATTTATCATTCTTAATMGATGCTAAATTTGGTGGTCAGATTTTCTCTGGAACTAATGCAGGGGCTGTAAGTAGAGGTCAACACAAAATGACTTTAGAAGGACGTGAAAACGGATTGACTATTACAGGTATTGATGCAGATACAGGAAACGAATTTACTTCAACTATTGCTCCGAAAGATTTAGATACTTATTGGGGACGTATTTCTGGTATTGCTGAAGAATTTGTAGAGGATGCGGATTATATTAAATTCCGTCAAGTAAGTTTAGGGTATAATTTACCAGAAACATTACTTAAAAATACTTTTATTACTGGATGTAAAATAGCTGTTATTGGAAAAAACTTATTCTATATTTCAAGAAGTATTGATAATATTGATCCAGAATCAGCATATCAAACAGGAAATGGTCAAGGATTGGAATACTATGGTTTACCATCAACCAGAAGTTACGGAGTTAGTTTAAATGTTAAATTTTAGATCTTAGAATTATGAAAAAAACAATAATTACATTAATGGCTTTTATGCTTGTTTTTGTTGCATGTGATAATGGATTTGAGGACTTAAATCAAGATCCAACAAAATCYTCACAAATTGATGCAAAGAGCAAGTTKACAGCGACCCAATTAAAAACATCGGGAGAGCGTTACGAAGCGTGGAGAGCAAATTTAATTTATCAATCTACCATGATGCAACACCTTTCTACGACTGCAGGGTATTGGGCTGGTGATAAATATACTTGGAACAAAGGATATGCATCTTCTTTATGGGATAGATATTACAAAGGTCCTGTTAAGGGAATAGAGGATATTTTAGTACAGTTAAAAGAAGAAGAGAAATCAGAAGCAATGGTTGCTATTGCACGTATTCAACGTGTAGTGATTTATCAAAGATTAACTGATGTATATGGAGATGTTCCTTATAGTGAAGCCGGTAAAGGGTATTTAGAAGGAATTTTAACGCCTAAATATGATGCGCAAGCTGCTATTTATGCAGACATGCTTACAGAATTGGAACAAGCTGCTGCTGCTTTAAACTCAGGGACAACTGAATGGGGTACGGCTGATTTATTATACGGTGGAGACCAAGGTCAATGGAAACGTTATGCGAATTCTATGATGTTGCGTTTAGCTTTGAGAATGATCAAAGTTGATCCAGCTGCTGCACAACAATGGGCTACTAAAGCTATTGCTGGTGGTGTTATGGAATCAAATGCTGATATTGCTTATATCCAACATGAGTTAGGTCCTAGTGGAATCAACAAAAATGGAAATAGTGAAGTATTTACTGCGGATGGAAATGCGCGTATGAGTAAAACTTTTATTGATATGTTACAAGGTGACCCTAGATTACCGATACTAGCTGCGCGTAGAAGCGACGAGAGTACTATAATTACAGATTTAATTGGTTTTCCAAATGGATTAGATTCTGATATGTTACTTGATTTAACAGGTGAGGAAGATACGGATGCTTATGCTGAACCAAACAGAGCTATTTTAGCTGGTGAGGATGCGCCTATGTTTTTTCAAACGTATGCTGAGGTTGAATTTATGTTAGCTGAAAGTGCAAAAAGATGGGGCTTAGCTGGTGGAAATGCTGAAATGCATTACAACGCTGGTGTGAAAGCTGCCATGCAATATTTAGAAATGTATAATTCAGATGCAGCGATTGCTGTTGCAGATATTGACCAGTACCTTACTGACAATCCTTTTGTAGATGCAAACGCATTAGAAATGATTGGAAACCAATATTGGATTGCAACCTTCTTAAATGAATACGAAACTTTTGCTAACTGGAGAAGATCAGGATTCCCTGTATTAACCCCAGTAAACTACCCAGGTAACGAAACAAATGGAACTATTCCACGTCGTTTAACATACCCTACAAGTGAGCAAACTTCAAATCCAGATAATTTTGCTGCTGCGGAAGCTGCACAAGGAGAAGATGTTTTGACTACACGTATGTGGTGGGATAAATAAAAATATATTCATAATTTTTTGAATAATTGTTAATTGAAGATAAGGGGGTAATTGAAAAATTACTCCCTTATTTTTTTATACTTTTACTAGATGATGCTACCTAATAAGTTAACGTTAAGTAATTTGAAATTATCCTTTTTGTGCTGCTGTTTAACCAGTCTTTTTTACGCACAAGAAAACCCCTTGTTTTCGTTGTTATCTTCGGATAAAACCGGTGWAASYKTTMWYWMKWWWAYAAAAGATGATAAAGAAAAAAACATTCTTAAATACTCTAATTTCTAYGGTGGTGCTGGTGTAGGAGTRGGRGATTTTAATAATGATGGTTTGATAGATGTCTATTTTGCAGGAAATATTGTAGACGATGTTTTATATTTAAATAAAGGTGATTTTAATTTTGAAGACATTAGTGCCAAAGCTGGAATTAATAAAAATGATGGTTGGTCTRCCGGTGTAACTATTGCAGATGTTAATAATGATGGACTCCTAGATATTTATGTGTCTAAGGAACTCTATGATGAAAAACCGGAACTGAGAAAAAATAAACTGTATATCAATCAAGGAAATGCGGTGTTTTTAGAACAAGCAGAAAAATATGGTGTGGCAAATAACCAACGCACCMGGCATGCTACCTTTTTTGACTATGATAAAGATGGCTTTTTAGACTTATTTATATTAAATCAACCTCCGAACCCTGGATCGTATTCTTCTTTTGCAGGCACCGAATTATTATTGGACAAATACACGTCTCGTTTGTATAAAAATATCAATGGAGAATCTTTTGTGGATGTTACAGAACAAGCAGGTTTGTTAAAAGCAGGTTTTCCAAACGCGGTTTCTGCGAGTGATTTTAATAATGATGGCTGGACAGATTTATATGTAGCAAACGATTTTTATGCACCAGATGCAATCTATATCAACAATAAAGATGGTACCTTTTCTAAYATAGCAAACACCGCYTTAAATCACATGTCCTATTATTCTATGGGCGTRGATGTGGCAGATATTAATAATGATGGTTTTCTAGATATCTTTGTTTTAGACATGGTCGCCGATGATAATTTTAGACTCAAATCGAATATGAGTGGGATGAATCCWGCTGCTTTTTGGAAAATAGTRGAGAATGATGGKCATTACCAGTACATGTTTAATAATCTACACCTCAATAACGGAAATAATACCTTTAGTGAAATTGCTCAATTAGCGGGYGTTGCGGCTACCGATTGGAGCTGGGCCAACCTAATTGCCGATTTTGATAACGATGGAAAAAAAGACATATACATTACCAATGGTTTATTAAARGACATCAGAAATACCGATGCTTCTAARGAGGTYGGARAATTTGTTACCAAAACAGCCAATGCATGGGTGAAAAACAATCCGAATGGAGGAGACATCACCATTTGGGATATTTTAAATTTAGACGATGCCTTAGGAATGTTGCCTTCTCAACGATTGTCTAACTTTATGTTTAAGAATACGGGGAAGTATCAATACGAAAAAATAACAACAGACTGGGGTCTAGATACGCCTTCTTTTTCTAATGGTGCAGCGTATGCCGATTTAGATAATGATGGGGATTTGGATATTTTGGTAAATAATATCAATGACCCTGCATTTGTATACAGAAATAATACGACGAAAAACTATGTTCGTTTACACCTAAAAAGTAAGCTACATAAACCGGTTCTTGGGACAAGAGTTATGTTGTTTAATAATGGTGAAAAGCAATTGATTGAAAMAMKSRMYSWWRKWSRWRWMYWKKCRRMYARYRAMMAMAKWSKYSWYWTYGRWKTWWWKWWSGCATTAAAAGTGGATAGTATTCAAATTACTTGGCCTAATGGAAAACAACGAACACTTTTTGACCTTAAAACAAATACTACGCTCACTGTTTTTATGGAGGGAGAAAAAAATGTGAATCAACTTTTAGAAAAGAAACAATCAACCTTGTTTAAGAACGTGACTTCTGAAGGTATCCTGTCTTTTAAACATATAGAAAATAATTTTGACGATTATAAATACCAAGTGTTATTACCCCATAAGATGTCGCAATTCGGTCCCTCTTTGGCCGCGGGTGATGTTGATGGAGATGGACTTGAAGATATTTTTATTGGAGGTGCTGTTGGATATAGCGGAAGCTTATTTTTACAGGACGCCGATGGGACATTTAAGTTAAAAGAAATGCCCGTTTTTGAAAATGATAAAATTTCTGAAGACGTAGACGCCTTGTTTTTTGATGTTGATGGGGATGGAGATTTAGATTTATATGTGGTGAGTGGAGGAAATGAATTCCCGGAAAACAGTGCTAATTATACGGATCGCTTGTATATTAATAATGGGAAAGGTGATTTTGTAAAATCTAATCAATTAAAGTTTACTACAGCTATTAGTGGAAGTGTTGTAAAGGCAGCCGATTTTGATAAAGATGGAGATTTAGATTTATTTATTGGAGGACGTTTATCTCCGCGTAATTATCCAAGTCCATCAGACAGTAGAATATTAGAAAATGACCGAGGGGTTTTAAAAGATATTACGAAGTCTAAAGCAAAAGAATTATTGAATCTAGGCATGGTTACCGACGCAATTTGGACCGATTACGACAATGATGATGATCTTGATTTAATCATCGTAGGAGAATGGATGCCTATCACTGTATTTGAAAATGTAAACAATAGTTTTYGGAAAACACAGGTTTCAGATTTCGCAGCAACAAATGGTTGGTGGTTTTCCATCGGTCAAGCAGATTTTGATAATGACGGAGATATGGATTATGTGGTAGGTAATTTAGGCTTAAATTACAAATATCAAACTTCCAAAGACGCTCCTTTTGATGTCTATTACAAAGATTTTGATGGAAATGGCACTAAGGACATTGTATTGGGATATTACAATTATGGGGAGCATTTTCCAGTACGTGGTTTCTCTTGTTCTTCTCAGCAAATACCGAGCTTAAAGCAAGAAGTTAAAAAATACGATATTTTCGCTTCCATGGACATCAAAGAAATTTATGGTACAAAAAAATTAGACAAGGCCTTGTATTATAAAACCGACACTTTTGCGTCTGTATTTATAGAAAATAAAGGGAACAGTTCTTTTAATATTAGAAACCTTCCTGTGGAAGCTCAGTTTTCTAGTATTAATGACCTACTCATTGATGATTTTAACAAGGATTCATTTTTAGACATCTTAATGGTCGGTAATTTGTTTGTTTCAGAAATTGAAACTTCAAGAAACGATGCTGGTACCGGGGTCTTGTTACTTGGAAATGGTTTAGGCTCATTTAGTTATGTTCCAAATAAGAACAGTGGCTTTTTTAATGCCAAAGATGCTAAAAAAATTATTGGATTAACAAGCAACGGAACGTCTCTAATTCTTATTGGTAATAATAACGATCAATTGCAGATTTTTCAACGGAATTAATTTCTTTTATGATAAATTAACAAAAAAACGGATTTATGTCCGTTTTTTTTATGTTTTTAGGTCTACTGTTTTAGATATCATAATGTTAAGCTCAATGTATTGTAATTAATGGTTTTTATACAGTTTTCCTACAACGTTGTAGAATTGTCCTTGGTCGAATAATTTTCAACGGACGCTTCCATATGTCATACATTTAACTCGATATTAACTCAAACAATTAATTAATGATACAAAATGTATTAAAACTGTTTTTTGCTATCTGTATACTAGGAGTCTCTAGTTTGCAGGCACAAACAGTAACAGGAACGATTACAGACGCCGTGGATGGAACTCCATTACCTGGTGTGAATGTAATAGAGAAGAACACCAAAAATGGTGTTTCAAGTGATTTTGACGGGAATTATAGTATTGATCTTACTGATGGATCTGTACTAACATTTTCGTACATGGGCTACAAAACTATCAATGTAGCAGTAAATGGAAGAAAGCTAATTAACGTAGCTTTAGAACAAAGTGCAGAATCTCTTAACGAGGTTGTGGTTACTGCGCTTGGAATTAAAAGAGAAACTAAGAAATTAGGATTCTCTATGACAGAGGTTAAAGGAGCCGAATTAATGAAGACAAATACCATTAATCCAGTATTGGCCTTACAAGGTAAATCTGCGGGTTTAAGTATTGGTGCTTCTGATGGTGGATTATTTGGAAATTCAAAAATTCAAATTAGAGGGATTGCTTCTTTAAATTCTAACAATAACCAACCAATCTTTGTGATTGACGGGGTTATTTTGGAAAACAGTGTTTCTGATGCAAGTGCAGATTGGRATGCGAGTGCAAATGACTACGGTAATATCTTGAAAAACTTAAATCCAGATGACTATAAAAGTGTATCTGTTTTAAAAGGTGCTGCAGCAACTGCATTGTACGGTTCTCGTGGTATCAATGGTGTTATTATCATCGAATCTAAGGATGGTGCAAATACGCGTGGAATTGGTGTTTCTATCAAACAATCTGTTGGATTCGAAACTGTATACAAACAACCAGGAATTCAGTATGAATATGGTGAAGGAAAAATGGCCGGTTGGGTGACTTACGGTGAAGACAATCCAAATGGAGGGTTTTATAAGTTTGATACACAACAAATGTAYACWGATGGTGAYGGWAAYGCTACYWTRGTAAATCAMCCTTGGKSNNNTTGGATGGGKAAYGGTCCTAAATTTGATGGTCGTCCTATTATTGGATTTGATGGTGAAATGACTACCTATAGTCCTCAGAGAGATAATATGATTGATGCTTATGATACAGGGTTTAATACCAACACTTCTGTAGCGTTAAAAGGAGGGAATGAAAAAGGTAATTTCTACTTGTCAGATTCTTATAATAAAAGAACRGGWACWATTCCTAAYAGTGAATTTGWAAGAAAYTCTATTTTATTATCRGCRTCATACAAATTAGCTCCTTGGTTACAWGCAAAAGCTTCTATTTCTGTGACTAATTCTACCTCWARAAACCCGAGTAATGAYTTGTCAAGTATGTTCTTAGGAGAYGGWTGGWCAAATRSWTATGATGTTAATAAATACAARCAAAATAARTATTGGCAAGCTYCGCATGGWGGATTACCKRATKCARATTAYGGRGATGMATATACAAATRTTCCTGGTCAAGGTGTTTGGTTTAACTATAATACAAGAGATTATGAACGTAAAGAGCAGGTAGTTAGACCTGTAGTTAGATTGACGGCAAATGTAACAGACTGGTTAACGCTAGCTGCGGAAGGAAGTATGAATAGTTATACTATCAAATCCGAAAATAAAAGAATTGGTAATGGATTTGCAAACGAAGGTGGAGAATACGAAATTAAACACAACACTGATGAAAGTGTAACGGGGAAGTTTACAGCAAACTTTACAAAGGATATTTCTGAAGACTTTACTGCATCATTACTTTTAGGTTCTGAAATTTGGAAACAAGAAAAATCTTATACAGAAATTCGTACTGATGGTGGTTTAATTGTTCCTGGACGTTTTTACCTTGGGAATTCTAAAAAAACCTTAATTTCTAAAGGAGGTATTAATGGAACCAAGCAAATTAGTTCAGCTTATTTTATGACTAGTTTAGGATATAAAGATCAATTATTTATGGACATTACAGGTCGTAATGACTGGTCTTCATCTTTAGTTTATACTGATGGTTCTGGAAATAATTCATATTTTTATCCTTCAGTTTCTTCTTCTTGGATCTTTGACAAGACTTTTGAATTACCAGAATGGGTTTCTTTTGGTAAATTCAGAGCTTCTTGGGCGCAAGTAGGTAGTGATACCGATACGTATGCAATTAATAAAGGATATGATATTGGAAGATATGAAATGGACGGTGGTAACTTTGTGTATCATAATGGAATTAATACAACATTAGTAGATCGTACAATTGAACCAGAAAGAAAAAATTCTTTTGAAGTTGGGGCGGATATTCGTTTATTCTCAAGTAGATTAGGATTGGATGTCGCTTATTACGATGAAACTATTAAAAATCAAATTGGTAGTGTTCCGTTAAATCAAGAAACTGGATATAAAAATTTATTATCTAATATCGGAACGTTAACAAATAGAGGTTTTGAACTTACATTGAGCGGAACTCCTATTCAAACAGAAACTTTTTCATGGGATGCTACTGCTAGTTACTGGACATCAAAAACTAAAGTAAAAGACTTGCATGAAGATTACGGTGAATATAAAACCTTAGCTGGAGATGTAGCWTATGGAAACTTCCGTGTAGGGTCTGTTGCATTTGAAGGTGGTGAATATGGTGTGTTAATGTCTGATTCGGCTCCAAAATTATGGCAGTCAACAGATACTGATGGTAATAATATTGACGATCCAAGAAATGGTATGAAAGTATTGTCTTGGTCTGATTCTAAGCGTGGAGCTTCTTACACAAGAAGTGGTGAAAATGAAATAGTTGGAAAAATGTTACCTGATTTCGAATGGTCTTTAAGTAATGATTTTACCTATAAGAACTTTAATTTATCTATATTATTAGATGCTCGTTATGGAGGTCATATCGCATCTTATTCTAATAAATATGGAACTGCTTACGGATGGTTAAATACATCATTACAAGGTAGAGATGCTGAACATGGTGGAGTTGCATGGTCTTCAGAATATGCTGACGACAATGGAACTAGTTACCAAGATGGTATAATTCCTGATGGTGTTTTCGCTGCTGGACAAACAATTACTGGACCAAACGGATCTGTAGATGTTGGTGGTTTAACCTACCAAGAAGCATTTGATCAAGGTTTAGTTGAACCTACACATGCAAGTTATTTTCATTATTTCAATAATTCTTGGGGTGGTGGAGTTATAAATGACGATTGGTTTAGCGAAGTGAAGTATATTGCATTGCGTAATATTTCTATCGGTTACAACTTACCTAAATCGGCTGCAGATAAAATAGGAGCTAAAAGTTTATACATATCATTAAACGGTAGAAACCTTGGGTATTTATACAATTCATTACCGAATGATTTAAACCCTGAAAGTTTCCGTGGAACAAGTAGTAGTGCTTCTTATCGTGAGCGTTCATTCAGCCCTTATACGGCGAGTTATACAATGACAATTGCGGTTGACTTTTAATATAAATACGAAATAAGATGAAAAATATATTTAAA
>NVSD01000079.1 GCA_002401105.1 Flavobacteriaceae bacterium
ACATAGTCTACATTAATGTAGATGATTTAGGCTGGAAAGATGTTGGTTTTATGGGAAGTACTTATTTTGAAACACCAAACATTAATAAGCTATCAAAAGAAGGTATGGTTTTTACTCAGGGCTACGCTGCCGCTGCAAATTGCGCCCCAAGTAGAGCTTGTTTAATGAGTGGTCAAAATACACCACGACATGGTGTTTATACTGTATCTCCCTCTACAAGAGGACATTCAAAAACCAGAAAACTAATCCCCATTAAAAACACAAATCATTTAACTAACGAAATGATAACCATGGCAGAAATTTTCAAAATGGCAGGATATACCACTGGTACTTTTGGAAAATGGCATGTAACAAAAAATCCTCTTAACGATGGATTTGATGTTAATATAGGTGGCAATCATCGAGGAAATCCAGGTAAAAAAGGGTATGATGCTCCGTATAATGATTTGCCAAATTTGGAATTGGCTCCCGAGGGAGAAAATTTAACAGATAGACTTAGTACAGAGGCTATCAATTTTGTAAAAAAAAACAAGGACATTCCTTTCTTTCTGTATTTGCCATACTATGCGGTTCATACACCTTTAATGGGAARAGCAGAATTAATTAAAAAATATGAATCCAAGGGAGGCTCTAACGGTCAAGATAATCCCGTTTTTGCAGCTATGGTAGAAAACGTAGACACTAACATAGGTAGATTATTGAGTACCATAGATAAACTAAACTTAAGTGATAATACAATAATTATTTTTACATCAGACAACGGTGGAATAAGAGCTATATCTAGTCAAGATCCATTAAGATCAGGGAAAGGCTCTTATTATGAAGGAGGCACGAGGGTGCCATATATTATTAAATGGCCGAATACTATTAAAGCAGGTAGTACAAATACCACCCCTATTGTTAACCTGGATTTCTTCCCTACTTTTATGGACATTCTAGGTGTTAAGCTACCAGAAAAAATATTAGACGGAAAAAATATATACCCGCTATTAAAAGGTAATAAAATAGAAGACCGTCCCTTATTTTGGCATTTTCCCATTTATTTACAAGCATACAATCAATCTAAAGACGATGGAAGAGACCCTTTATTTAGAACACGTCCAGGTTCTACCGTTCTTTACAAAAAATGGAAATTGCATCACTATTTCGAAGACAATGATTTAGAACTATATAATTTAGAAAATGATTTAGGTGAACGAAATAATTTAGCAAACTCAAATCCAATAAAAACACAAGAACTTTTAACATTATTAAATAATTGGCGACATGAGGTTAACGCACCCATACCTTCTGAATTAAACCCAGAATATGATCCCAATTATAAAAACAGAAAGCAATAAAACTTTAAAACCATGCAATACTCTAAACAATTAGTCAGTCTATTCCTTATTATTCTTTTTGTCAGTTGCGGTTCAAAAACTAAAAAAAAGACAGCTGAAGAAACCTCCAATAAAAAACCAAACATCGTAATAATATATGCAGATGATTTAGGCTATGGAGACTTAAGTTGTTATGGAGCTACCGAATTAACCACTCCCAATTTCGACCGTATAGCGAACCAAGGTATAAAATTCACCAATGGCTATGCTACCTCACCTACCTGTACTCCAAGTCGTTTTTCTATGCTCTCAGGAATTTATCCATTTAGAAGTAAAAAAGCGAGTATATTGCCAGGCAATGCTCCTCTGCTTTTTGAARTAGGGAAGCAAACTTTACCGTCAATGCTTCATGACGCGGGTTACTTTACAGGTGTTATTGGTAAATGGCATCTAGGATTAGGAGGAGAAAATTTAGATTGGAACAAAGAAATAAAACCTGGCCCTAGAGAGATTGGATTTGATTATTCGTACGTAATGGCATCTACAAACGATAGAGTACCATCAGTATATGTTAAGAATCATCATATTGCTGGCTTAGATACCAATGACCCTATTGAAGTAAGTTATATTAAAAATTTTGAGGGCGAGCCTACTGGAAAAAAAAATCCAGAATTATTAAAAGTACATCCAAGTCACGGACACAATCAGAGTATTCATAATGGTATTTCTAGAATTGGATATATGCAAGGAGGAAAATCAGCATTATTTATTGATGAAGATATGAATGATGATTTTTTAAAAGAATCGAAAAAATTTATAAATAATCACAAAGAGGAACCGTTCTTTTTATTCTATAGTTTACACCAACCACATGTACCAAGAATACCACACCCTCGTTTTGCCGGTAAATCTGGTTTAGGCCCTAGAGGTGATGTTATTTTAGAAGCCGATTGGGCAGTAGGACAGCTTTTAGATGAATTAAATAAATTAGGATTGGCTGAAAACACCATTGTTGTGTTCTCTAGTGATAACGGTCCTGTATTAGATGATGGCTATCAAGATAATGCCGTTACCAAGTTAGGAAAGCATACACCTAGAGGAGGTTTAAGGGGTGGTAAGTATAGTTTATTCGATGCGGGCACTCATGTTCCATTTATGGTWCGTTGGCCGGCAAAAATTAAGCCAACAGTTTCAGATGCACTTGTTTGTCAAATTGATTTAACAGCTTCATTCGCTGCATTGGTTGGGCAAACAAATAGAACTCCTGATAGTGAAAATATTTTAGATGCTTTAATTGGAAAGTCTAAAAAAGGAAGGAAAAACTTAATTCTTGGACAAAATAATATCACCTCATATATAAGTGGAAATTACGTTCTAATCCCTCCTCATAAAGGTCCTAAAATACAAAACAAATGGGTAAACAATGAAACAGGAAGAGATTTAAATATGCAATTATATAATTTAAAGGAAGACAAAAACCAACAAATCAATTTAGCAGATAAACATCCGGAAACTGTTCAAAATATGCTAAAAGAGATAAAAGCCATCAAGAATAATTAATACCAAAATTATAATATAAAAGTAAATAGTAATAAAAAAACAAACTTATTATGAAATTAAGAAATTTAACTTTTATTGGATTTATACTGGTATTTTTAATAGCTAAAGAACTACACTCTCAAAACACAAAACCTAATGTGATACTCATTTATCTAGACGACAGTGGATATGGTGATGTTGCGCACAATGGGAATCCAACGATTAAAACCCCCAATATTACGAAGCTAAAAGAGCGCGGCATTAGTTTTACTCAATTTTACGTAACATCTCCTGCCTGTTCTGCATCTCGTTATTCACTACTCACGGGTCGTTATCCAGGCCGTTCTGGATTGGGGTCATGGGTTGTTGGACCTTCATCCCAAAAACACCTTCACCCAAAAGAAATTACACTTGCCGAAGGATTAAAATCAGTAGGCTATAAAACAGGAATGTTTGGAAAGTGGCATCTTGGTACTCCCAATAAAAAAAATGGATTTACTCCAAATGCCTTACCACTAGCGCATGGATTTGATCAATGGATAGGCACCAATGTATCGCATGACTACAAAACTTCCATGCTGTTGAAAAGCAACCCTAAAGGAAACAATCCAATACCCGGATATGAACTCCTTGCAAAAGACTTACCTACCGATATAAAAACCTCCGAAGCATTAACAGGAGTGTGTACAAAAGCAGCTATTGACTTTATCAAAAAAAACAAAGAAGCACCATTTTTCGCTTATGTTGCGTACAATATGCCACATTTAGGTCTTTTTGTTAGCGATGCATTTAAAGGGAAGTCACGCCATGGAGAGTTAGGAGATGTTATGGAAGAATTGGATGCTGCTATTGGAGATATCATGCAAACATTAGAAGATGAAAATATAAGAGAAAATACCATCGTTATTTTCTCTTCAGACAATGGACCCTGGGTTAAATTTTCTGATAAAATAACCACAAAATATGGAGACACTCGCTTAAAGGTTGGTTATGCCACTCCGTTTCGCGATGGGAAAGGCTCTACCTGGGAAGGAGGACACCGCGTGCCCGGGATTATTAGTTGGCCTGCAAAAATTAAAGGAAACAGAAATGAGCAAACTCCTATAAGTACCTTGGATATATTGCCTACAATTTTCGCTATTACTGGAGTAGCATTACCACAAGACAGGACTATAGATGGACGTGATATTCGCGCTTTATTAATGCCTGAAACATACAAGAATAAGTTAAAACCATTTAAATTCTTTTATAACTATTCGGACAATCTTCCTTCAGCAATTAGAAAAGGCCCTTGGAAACTTCATGTACGCATTGGATCACAGACAAAAAACAATTACGGTTTTGTAGCCTCTAAAGAAAGCCCGCTTTTGTTTCAAGTAGAAGAAGATCTTGGGGAGCGCATAGACAGAGCCAATGAGCAAACTGAAATCACCTCAACATTGCTTTCCGAATTGGAAGTTTTCGAAAAACAACTAAAAGAAGAAGGAACTTTTTGGGATGTAAAGAAATAATTTATCATTTTTGAAGTTCCTGACAGCTTGAGTAGTGAATCTACAAGAAAATCAGGGTTCAATAATATGCTTTTAAAACAGCAATCAATTTAAAGTAAGAATTAACTACAAGACATCTAGTAATTGCAGAAGAAGATACATCGGCAACTACAACTGAGTTAAATTTTTCTGAATAAAAACTGATAAAACACGATTATGACCTTTTACCCTAATTTAATAAAAACTAGATTTCTATTTATTAATCTACTGATACTTACACTATCCTTTACTAGTTGTCAGCAAAAACTATTGGAAATTTATGTTTCTATTGATGGAAACGATATGAGTAACGGAACTAAAAGCACTCCTGTAAAAACCTTTGAAAAGGCTTCTGAAATTGTAGGTGATTATGCAGGTAAAAGAGCTATTCGTATTTTAGTAAACGATGGTGTTTATTATTTACCACAAACCCTAGTCTTAAATGCTACCCATTCTGGAAGTAAAAAATACCCAGTAATTTTTGAGGCCGTCAACGAAGGAAAAGCGATTATTAGTGGAGGAGAAAAACTTGATCTAAACTGGATGTCTTTCGAGAATGGGATATACAAAGCAATAGTATCGGACGATGTACTAATTGACCAACTGTATGTTAATGGCAAACGACAACGAATGGCTCGCTTTCCAAATGCAATAAAAGGCAAGAATGTTTTTGATGCCTGGGATTTAATCCATACCCGAGCCCCTGACCCTGACAATGACCCTCTAGATAGCAAACGGATTGCCAGCTGGAAAAATCCCAAGGGAGCATTTGTTCATGCCATGCACACAGCACTATGGGGTGATATGCACTGGTTAGTAAAAGGTAAAAACGRAGATGGATCACTAGATCTCGAAGGAGGTTGGCAAAACAATCGCCCTTCTCCTATGCACCCTCGTTACAGGATTGTAGAAAATGTATTTGAAGAGTTAGATGTACCCGGAGAGTGGTTCTATAAAAAAGAGGAAAAAACCTTGTATTATTATCCTCTTCAAGGAGAAGATATTAATTCAGCGACCGTTGAAATTGTACGATTAAAACATCTCATCGAATTAAATGGAACAAAACAAGCACCTGTACAATTTGTAAGTTTCAAAGGTTTTATTTTTCGACATACAGCACGTAGTTTTATGGAAAACAAAGAACAATTGTTACGTAGCGACTGGACTACCTACAGAGGAGGAGCTATGGTGTTTAACGGTGCTGAAGATTGTACTGTTGAAAACTGCGAATTCGACCAGATAGGTGGAAACAGCATTTTTGTGAATAACTATAACCGAAGAATTACAGTGAGAAGCTGTTACATTCGCGATTCAGGAGCTAATGGAGTAGCCTTTGTAGGTGACCCCAAATCAGTAAGAAGTCCGCTTTTTCGTTATGGAAAACAAGATTTTAAAAATATAGATCGTACACCAGGGCCTAAAAGTGATAACTATCCCGAGGATTGTTTGGTTGAAGACTGTTTGATAACCATGACTGGACGTGATGAAAAACAAACAGCACCTGTTCAGATTTCGATGTCTCATAAAATAAGAATAAATCACTGTTCTATTTACGACGTACCGCGAGCAGGTATTAATATCAGCGAAGGTAGTTTTGGAGGTCATATTATTGAGAACTGTGATGTGTTCAATACCGTGTTGGAAACGGGTGATCATGGTAGTTTTAATTCGTGGGGACGTGATCGTTTCTGGACACCGGATATTAAAATTACCGATACAGAAGTAAAAAAAGTTCCTGACTTGCCTAAGTACGATATGTTAACACCAAATATTATCAGAAATAGCAGGTGGCGTTGTGACCATGGTTGGGATATTGATTTAGATGATGGATCAACCTGGTATCAGATTTACAATAATGTGCTATTGAATGGCGGTTTAAAAATGCGCGAGGGTTATTTCCGTACCGCAACAAACAATGTAATTATCAACAATAGTTTACACCCCCATGTTTGGTATCCAGAGAGTGGCGATGTCTTCAAAAACAACATCGTATTTGGAGCCTATCGTCCTGCCGCTATGAATCGTGCATTGAATATTGATGATAAATGGGGTGCTGTACTCGATACAAATTTGTTCGCTACACATGAAAATGATAGACTAAAATTTGCCGTAAATGGCTGCGATGCCAACTCTTTGGTTGGTAATCCTCTTTTTGTAGATGCAAAAAAAATGAATTATCAGGTAAAAGAGAATTCTCCAGCCCTTAAAATAGGCTTTAAAAATTTTCCTATGAATACGTTTGGAGTAGTTTCGTTGAGATTGAAAAAACTGGCTAAAACACCAGACATACCAACATTAATTACTAGCAGCAATAATACTTCAGGTAAGATTCATAAATTAAACGGTGTCCGTTTAAAAAATATTGAGACCTTAGGTGAACAGTCTGCAGCAGGCCTGTCTTCCATAAGAGGAATTGTCATTTTGGAAGCTCCAAAGAATTCAAATTGGGCTAAACTGGGGTTTCAAACCGGTGATGTGATTCTAAAATGCGGAGCCCATGATATTAATAATTACAGTCAGCTGATACATGAGCTGGAGAAACATAAAGGAGAAGAACTTGTAATAACAGTCATGCATAACCAGAAATTGAAAGTAATTAGAGGCCGTTTAATAAAATAATTCCAATATAAAAGTAGTGTCTTATAACATGGAATAATCCTTTATCATTTTATGAGCCAGGAAAAGTCAAAGTACTTTCTCTGGCTCATAAAAAAAGAAAGGATACGTATAACTTGTTTATTTCAATAGATAATTAGTTTCTTCATTAGAATGTATCAACATATACCAGCATAAGCGTTTTGAGCTAACATATACTCTTCGTTACTGTCTTAGAACTACTCTCGATAAAAATCGAATACTAAACTCAAAAATAAAATCTGAGACATGCTTAGTTTTGCCAAAAACAGTATCTTTATTTCTTTTTAAAAAAACAACTGTTTATATGCTAAAAAAACTACGCTATTCAATTTGCTTTCTCCTGCTTTCGTCCAGTTTATTTAGTCAAAACAATCATTTYATAAATTTAAATAGAGAAGACGGACTTGCGAGTAATTTTGTAAGAGCCATTCATCAGGATAACTACGGATATATGTGGTTTGGAACCGATAATGGYTTGAATCGATTTGACGGTATTCAAATGGATACCTACAGACACAGTAGTAGCAACGACTTTTCATTATCGGATAATAATATTCAGGATATTTTTCAAACTTCCTCTGGCAAATTATTGATCCTTACTTCTCTAGGCATAGATGTTTTTGATTACAACACAGAACAATTTAGACATATCAATTTTATTGGAAAATATGATTTAAAAAGAATCATAGAGACCAATGACCATAGCATATGGGTCCTTACAAACAACAATATTATTCTAGTACTAGATGCCAATCTAAAATTGTTAAATCCAATAGATTTAACAATTTTAGAAGTAAATCACACAAAACTATCCGATAACCTTTGGACCTATATCTACGATAAAAATTCATTGGCTTTGTATGATGTAACATCTGGATTTTACTTATTGGACATAAACACTAAAAAGTTAACGCTACTTACTAGCGATGTCTTACCACGTCCAACGACTATATTTAAGATTCGCCCCATTAATAAATCAGAGTTTTGGGTGATAACTTTTAAAGGTGTTTTTATCTATAAAAATGGTGTTTTTTCAAAAAGATTTATAAAGGGTGATACGAGTAACAAGAAAAACTTAACAAGTAACTTCGTGTTAGATATAAAAAAAATGCCCAATAATGAAGTTTGGTTATTCACTGATGGTGGTGGGATTAACATCTATAATCTCTCCACAAAACAATTCAGATATATAGAAAACAACATTGACGACAGCTACTCTTTGGGGTCTAATTTTATATATACAACTTTTTTAGGTGAAAATGATACGCTATGGCTAGGAACCATAAAGAATGGTGTTAGTCAACTTGATAGTGAAAATCCATTTACTACCTATAAATTAATATCAAATAACAATAAAAAAAAGCACAACATTCCAGCTTCTGCCTTGTTTTTAGGCTCAAAAAATCAAATATGGGTAGGAAGTGATGGTAATGGCTTGTACAAGTTAGAGAACAACATTATGGAACATGTTTATTTTGACAAAAATATTAAAACAGTTCCTAGTATCAATCAGGCAGATGCGAACACCTTAATTATTGGAACTTATAAAAATGGTATTAGTACATTTAATATTAGCAATCGAACACTGACAAAACAAACAGCTATTGACCAGCATTTAGATATAAATACTAAGATTACTTTTATAGAGAAAGATGATGCTGGGATTTTTTGGATTGGAGGGGATCACATATTAAATTTCGACCCTGTTAAAAAACAGCAAATCTATAATCCGACTTTACCTCTTAATTCCATAAATTTAAGAGCATTATCGTTTAAATCTCACTCTAAAGACACCTTACTATTCGGTGGGGTAATTGGGCTTTACCAAAATGATACTGATGGCTTTAAAATGATTTCTAATATTCCAAATCACATAACTTCTATAATCAAAAACAAAAAAAACAGTTACTGGTTAGCAACAAACAAGGGGCTTTGCCTAATTGATATCAAAACAAAAAAAACTACTTTTTATAGCACAGCATCTGGAATAAATATAAATAGAGTTAATTCCTTAATAAAAGATGATTCAAACAATGTTTGGATGGGAACAGGACAAGGGATTTCTAAATTTGACATCCGCACAAAAACCTTTTCAAACTACACCTATAAAGACGGGTTTTCGGACAATTCGTTTAACCGATCAATTGTTGCAAAAAACAATAGCGGACATTTATATTTTGGAGGTATAAAAGGAGTACTTACTTTTCATCCTGATAGCATAAAACCAACATCAACAGCAAAAAAAGTATTGTTTACCAAGATTTTAGTAAACCATGAAGATTTAAAAAATGATGCCCAAATAGGACTTCAACAACCTATTGAAGAAACAAAACAACTAGTTTTAAATTATTCTCAAAAGATATTGACWATAAATTTCTCCTCTTTCAACTTTAARCACCCYGAAAAGGTTCATTTTTTATACAAACTGGAAGGCTATGATGAAGACTGGCAGTCTACATCAAAAAGGAGTTTAACCTATATGAATTTATCTCCTAAAGAATACATCTTAAAAATAAAAGCATCTAATATTTCAAATCAGTGGAGCGATGCATATTCTAGTCTACAAATTAAAGTATTACCAGCCTGGTGGCAGACCTATTGGTTCAAGTTATCAGTACTCTTTTCTTTCATTTTAATTATTTATTTAATTAACAGAATTGTGTTAAAAAAAGAACAAGCGARACGCATGTTTGAATTTGAGAGAAAATCACTGAAAGAACAAAAAGAGATGGATGCAAAACAACTACGTTTTTTCACCAACTTATCTCATGAAATMCGAACTCCTTTAAGCCTMATATTAAGTCCCGTTGAAAACATTATAAAAGAAGCAGTTAGCCCAAAAACTAAAAACAATTTGGCATTAATTCAAAAAAATGCAATYCGAATTGAACGCTTAATTAATMGAGTMATWGACTTTCGAAAAACAGAGTTTAAAGAACCTGAAATACAAGCATCTAAAGAAAACATAGTRTTCTTTCTAAARGAAATARCTGAAAGYTTCAGTAGTTTYTCAAAATCAAAAAACATTGAACTTATTTTYARTRCWGAAGTTGAAACTTTAWTGTTRTGGTTTGACAGGCATATGATGGARACCATATTTTTMAATTTATTATCAAATGCCTTTAAATATAGYCATTCAAATGGAAAAATTATAGTCAGTATCATTTCTAATGAAAACCAAGTATGTATAAACGTTCAGGATTCAGGGAAAGGAATTGCTCCCGAAGACCTTACSCATATTTTTGAACGATTTTATCAATCTAAAAATCATAWTGGTGGATCGGGAATTGGTTTGGCTTTGACAAAAAAATTTGTAGAAGCTCACAAAGGAACCATAGAAGTAGTGAGTAAATTGGAAGAAGGAAGTACTTTTAAAGTATGTTTTCCCTTAGGGAATAAACATTTTGACAAGAGCAATCTTGTGGAAATTAGCAACCAAGAAAAATTAACTTTAATTGAAAATGAAACAGATAAAACAGACAACACTGTTTACAATTCCGAATTAAAAAACAATACCATCCTTGTGGTTGAGGACGCTGATAATTTAAGAGATTACCTGGCTACAAACCTATCCAATAATTTCCGTGTTATTACTGCAGAAAACGGAAAAGAGGGACTAAAAATAGTTAAAAACAATAAAATTGATTTAATTGTTTCAGATATAATGATGCCTGAAATGGATGGAATTGAACTGTGTAAACTATTAAAAGAAAACGTAAAAACATGCAATATCCCCATTATATTGTTAACTGCCAAAGCWCTTAAAGAAGACAAAATTAAAGGCTATGAWACAGGYGCWGATGCCTATTTGGAAAAACCATTTCAATTGGATTATTTGTATGCTCGCATCAACAACCTTTTAGAAAATCAAATTAGGCAGAAAAGTCAACTACTGGACACGTTGAACATCTCTGTAGATGATGCCACCATAAACAACTCAGACCAAGAATTTTATAAGCAATCCATTGCAATTATTGAAACACACATCAGCAATCCAGATTTTAACATCCCTTTGTTTACAAAAGAACTAGGAATGAGTAAATCACTGGTGTATAAAAAGATGGCAAAAATAACAAGTTTAAGTGTGAATGATTTGATATTATCAGTACGACTTCAAAGAGCTTCACAAATACTGATCCATACTAAAAAATCAATTGTTGAAATTTCAGCGCTTGTAGGATTCAAGAATTCTAAGTATTTCAGCACCAGTTTTAAAAAGAAATTCAAATCAAGTCCTACTACCTATCGCTCCGATACACGTAATTTAAACAAGAGCGTAGAAAGGTAAGGCTGGAGTAGCTCCACGGCAAAGTATACCAATAAAAAGAATAGCCCTCCTCTATTGTCTTCAAAAGGAGCTCCAAAACAGGAACTATTATAGACAATTAACATCCTGAGCTAAGTAGTATTTAAATAGTACTTAGCTCAGGATTTATACTAGCATGTCCATTCCCGAAATCGCTAGAAAATCACAGATGACGCATACTTGCTAATGTTACACTAGAGGCCTTAACGGTGCTACTTATATTCAGCATTCCGCAAACAAGCATTCTTTTCGTAAAGACAACTTGTTCCTCAACACCTTAACTGAACGCCCTCTATTAAACACCATTATATAGCGTGTTTTTAATAGGCTACATCATATATAACATCCCAGAAATCACGCATTAAAACATTCTAAGTAACTCCCAAGCCCCTCTATAAACTACCGAAAGGCATTTTGAAAAACTTAGAAAAAACCAACTCTTTTTTAAGCACTTCAGAAGTAGCTCAAAAGCGTAATATCCAATCATTAACAACTGAAAAAAACTACTTATACAAACTACATTTCCAAGTACCCGTTTAAAAGTGGAATTATTTTTTGTTTTAGCTAGGCGAAAAACCTAAGGGTCTCTATCGTTCTGTTTTTTAACAACGATAAAATGAAAAATCAACCATTTAGTTCGGTCATTTTGGATTGTAATCGCTAATGTCCATTAAATATTTGATAAGAAACAGTACAAGTCTAGGCTTGTAAAACCTTAAAAATAAAGGCGTTTAATTTTGTAAATGACTGTTTTTAAGCCAATCCCCACACAGCACTCAACGTATTCTTACAAAGACAAACAAGACAATAATATACCTATTACAATCAAATACGAACCTTCAATAAAAAGGAACAAATACAAACCATATTTGGAAGATCTTCGCCCTACAAATTACAGACTCCCACTAAATTAGCGACTCATTGTTAACATATAATTAACAATACATTAATCAAACAATTAAACTAATTTATGAAAAAAACTGACCAAAAGCGGATTAAAAAATCCCATGGAATGACGACTTCAACACTAACAAAAGGCTTCACCTTTTTGATAATGTTGCTGTTTTCGTCTTCGTTAGTAATTGCAAATCCCCTGCAAGCAGCTAATAAACAAAATACCGTATCCGGTATAATTACAGACAATGCTGGTACACCATTACCTGGAGTTACTGTTATTATAAAAGGAACCTCAAAGGCAGTAGCCTCTGATTTTGATGGAAACTATTCCATCCCCGCTTCCAAAGGAGAAATACTTCAATTCTCTTATGTAGGTATGATTACTAAATCAGTGACCGTTGGCGATTCAAACAAGATTAACGTCATCCTTAAAGAAGACAGTAATGTATTGAATGAAGTTATTGTTGTGGGATATGGTACACAGAAGAAAATTAATGTGACCGGCTCTGTTGCAAACATTAATATAGCTGAAGAATTAGGAGAACGACCTGTTGCTAATATTTCATCAATGTTACAAGGGGTATTACCTGGTTTAACAGTAACCAACAGTAATTCTGGTGGTGAACCTGGAGCGGGATTGAATATTAATATTAGAGGGGCTGGTACTTTAACAGGAAACGGTGGAAAACCTTGCTCACCGGCCTTATATGGGCGATGATCTAAAACCTTCAACCGGCTGGCATGCAGAATTTTCCGACCTCAATAATGATGGCAT
>NVSD01000080.1 GCA_002401105.1 Flavobacteriaceae bacterium
TTGTAATCTAATTTTTACTGGCATTTTGTGTTAAATTTTAAGGTACGCGACCTCGATTATTAATTTTAATTGTGCAAATATATGAAGATAATTTGAATCATCATATCAAACAGCTCTTATTTTATCATTTTAAAACGACACTTAACAAACAAGCATCTAAAGTTAACTATTTAAACCATAGTCACTTTCATTTCTTTATCTATACTAAACCAGTAAAACCAAGAAAAGCCATGGACAGTAAACCCGCAATAATTAAATTGATGGGTACTCCTTTCATCCCTTTCGGCACATCTGCTAATTCCATTTGTTCTCTAATACTCGCAAATATAATCAAGGCCAAACCAAAACCTATAGAGTTAGCAATAGCATAGAAAACTGCCTTTAACAAGGTCACCTCTTCCAATCCCAAGGCTAAAATAGCCACACCTAATACAGCACAATTGGTTGTAATCAAAGGTAAAAACACACCCAATGCTTGGTATAAGGGAGGACTCACTTTTTTCAAGATAATTTCCACCATTTGTACTAAAGCTGCAATCACCAATATAAATGTGATCGTTCTTAAATATTCCAAACCTGCTGGCATTAATACATATTGATGTAATAAATAGGTAGCCATTGTGGCAATAGTCATTACAAAAAGTACCGCACCAGACATTCCTATAGACGTAGATACTTTATTGGAAACTCCAAAAAACGGACAGATTCCTAAAAATTGAGCAAGTACAATGTTATTTACAAATACCGCTGATATTAAAATTAAAATATAATCCATAATGTATTATTTTGTAGGTATTTTATTAAACATAGCTGATAAATACGCCAATGCAAGAAATGCACCTGGAGGTAAAATAAAGATGATAAATGTACTTGCAGTTTCAGATACAAACGACATTCCAAACAAGCTTCCACTTCCTAAAACCTCTCTCACAGCTCCTAACAATGTCAAGGCAATAATAAATCCAAGTCCCATTCCCAAGGCATCGATAATTGAATCCAATAAGTTGTTTTTCGAAGCAAAGGCCTCTGCCCTACCAAGAATTAAACAGTTTACCACAATTAATGGAATAAAAATCCCCAATTGCTCGTATAAAAATGGAATATATGCTTCCAAAACCATCTCTACAATGGTCACAAACGATGCAATAATAATGATAAATGCAGGAATACGCACCTTACTCGGAATTTGCGTTTTTACTTGCGACACCACAATGTTAGACATCAATAATACAAAGGCTGTTGCCACTCCCATTCCCAATCCATTAAATCCGGAAGTAGTAACTCCCAGCGTAGGACACATTCCTAACAGCATCACAAAAACAGGGTTTTCGGCTACTATTCCTCTTAAAAATGTTTCTTTTTTATTTACAGTTGATTCCATAATCCTAGTCCTTTTTTAGATTTTCAAATACCTCATACGCCTGTTGTACTGCTTCACTAAAAGCACGTGTACTAATAGTTGCACCCGTTAGGGCATCTATATCACCACCATCTTTTTTTGCTTTTAAATTAAATGATGCAGGATTTTTGTTTACATATTGCTGTATAAATCGTTCACTTTTAATCTTAGTTCCCAAGCCTGGTGTTTCCTTTTGCTCCAATACCTGAATGTTATTAATTGTTCCATCAGGCTTAAAACCAGCCATCACTTTAATCAAACCACTAAAGCCTTTATTAGTCATCCCAATCACTGCAACACCTACTATTTTATCCGCTTTACGCGCGGTATAAACCTCTACACTATCTTTAAATCCTTCCTTAAAAAAGGTTTTCATTTCTGACACAGGGTTGTTATCAAAAGCAGGTACTACCATTTCAATAGCCGCTACTTTTCGCTTTAATTTTGCTTCCGCAATAGGTCCTTCTGTGGCTATGTTTACATACGACAATGCGAATCCAGAGATCAGCGTTACAATAAACAAAGCCGCAATCATATTTATAAAAGTTGATTCTTTTTTCTTCATGACTTATACAAATTTAGCAGTTATTTTAGCCCCAAAACGTTTCGGTTTCATCATCTTATTCAATAGAGGCACAAAGGCATTCATAATTAATATCCCAAATGAAACTCCTTCTGGATACACTCCAAACATCCTTATAACCATGGTTATAATCCCAATCATGGCAGCAAAAACCAACATGGCTTTGGTAGTCATAGGACTCGTCACCATATCCGTAGCCATAAAAAAGGCTCCTAACACAGCACCACCGGTTACTAAATGAAATATTGGGTTTGCATACATTTCTGGATCATACAACCAAAAGGCTGCTGCAAACAAGGCCATACTTCCCAACATTGCTACTGGAATATGCCAGGTTATTACTTTTCTAATTAATAAATACACACCTCCTAGGAGCAGTGCTAACACAGACATTTCTCCTAAAGACCCACCAGTAAAACCGATAAACATATCCATAACCGAGGGCATTTTTGCTGCAATCTCCGTCATAGATTCTCCATATAGTAATCCTTCTTTTAGAATCGCTAAGGGTGTAGCTCCTGATACTGCATCTGCCATACTCAAGTCTCCAGGAGTAGCAACAGCCCAATTGGTCATCTGAGCAGGAAAAGAAACGAGTAAGAAAACGCGCCCTACAATAGCGGGGTTAAAAATATTAAAACCCAATCCTCCAAAAGACAATTTAGCCACTCCAATAGCCACTAAACTCCCAACAATAATCATCCAAATAGGAATGGAAGAAGGTAAATTAAACGCTAACAAAATCCCTGTAATTAAGGCAGATCCATCAGTGATCGTTGTCTTGGTTTTCATGATGAATTTTTGAATTCCATATTCAAACAATAAACATGAAACAACCGCAACAGCCGTCGTAATTAAGGCTGAAACTCCAAATACGTATATGGAGACTAAAAATGCGGGGATTAATGCAATCACTACATCGTACATCACTGTTTTTGATGCTTTGCCAGAATGTACATGTGGCGAAGCTGATATTATATTTTTCTGAATACTCATTGTTAATTCTTTAAAAGGTCTAATTTTTTTACAACTGTTTTCCCAAACCTAATGTGGTCCAAAATAGGACGATKWGAYGGRCAMACATAACTACAAGAGCCACATTCTATACAGGTCATTATATCTTCCGATGCGGCCTGTTCAAATAGTGTCTTTTCCGTTAAACTCATCAGTAAGTTTGGTTCTAATCCCATTGGACAAACCGACACACAAGTTGCGCATCTGATACAGTTTTCAACTTCTTTTCTACTGGCTTCTTTTTCTGAAATCAATAAAATACCTGAGGTCCCTTTTGTGACCGGAACATTGGTGTTTTTAATGGCTTTCCCCATCATAGGCCCACCATTTATAATTTTYCTAGTATCCTCTGGCAAGGCTCCAACCGCGGCAATAAGATCCGAAATAGGTGTTCCTATCTTCACCCAGAAATTTCCTGAATTCTCTAAGGATTTCCCTGTTACTGTAACCACTCTTTCTGTTAAAGGTCTGTTGTTTTGTACTGCATCATACACCGCAAATACGGTCCCTACATTGTGTACTACTACCCCCACATTTAAAGGCAAGCCTCCAACAGGTACTTCCCTTCCTAAAATAGCTCTGATTAATTGCTTTTCTCCTCCTTGTGGATACTTCACTTTTAAAGCCGCTATTTGAATATCCGGTTCGTTTTTACAAATTGCTTGCAATGCCTTGATTGCATCTTTCTTATTATTTTCAATACCAATAATCGCTTTATGAATTCCAAAAGCTTTTAATAGAATTTTAATCCCAATAACTATTTCTTCTGTTTTCTCCAGCATCAAGCGATGATCCGCTGTTAAATAAGGCTCACATTCCACCCCATTTATCAACAAACAATCAATATTTTGCTCTGGTTTTACAGCTAATTTCACATGCAATGGAAACGTTGCTCCACCCAATCCAACAATTCCGTAGTCGGCAATTATTTGTACAATCTCTTTGGACGATTGTTCAATGGTATATTTAATAGGAAATACCTCATCTACAAAATTACTTTCGTCCTTGGCATCTACGCGGATAACGATACAGTCTTTTTTATAACCACTGCTATCAATTATCTTATCAATTTKTGTCACCACACCCGCTACTGGMGAATGGATATTAGAAGAGACAAAACCACCTGATTTTGCAATTATTTGTCCTATCACAACTTTTTCCTTGCGCTCCACTATTATTTGAGCAGGAGCACCAATATGCTGTGTAACTGGTACGTGAACCGTTTTGGGTACTGGTAATTTCTGAATACGTTTAGTAGCAGTAATTTTATTTTCTGGAGGATGCACACCTCCTTTTGGAAATGTTTTAAGCATTGTTTTCTGTTTTTTCTAAGGTTATACTTTCAACCACAGCTTCTACTTTTTCAGTAGCTGTTTTTGCTTCTTTTTTAACTGTTGGTTTTTCCTTGGCTACCACCACGTCGTCACTTTTTTCTTTCGCTACTTTTTTTACCTTTTTCACTGGTTTTTTAGCGTCTTCTTTTTTCACTTTAGGTGGAGGGAAATTGGTTTCTATGATGGAATCTGTAGGGCAAATAGGCACACATTTTCTACAAAGCGTACATAAATCTGGATCTATATATGCCAACATATTCTCCATTTTGATAGCGTCTTTTGGACAAATATCAAAACATTTGTTACAACCAATACACGCTACAGAACACGCTTTTCTAGCAATTCCTCCTTTGTCCTGATTCATACAACTGACAAATATTTTTAAATCGCGTTTCTTTTTAGGACGCATTTCAATAATATCTTTTGGACAGGCTTTTACACAGGCACCACAGGAAGTACATTTATCAGTATCAACCACTGGCAGCCCCGTTTTCTCGTCCATATACATGGCATCAAAATCACAGGCATCAACACATTCACCCATTCCTAAACAACCGTATTCACAATCCGTTTCTCCACCATATAATAAGGTAGAAATACTACAAGATAAAGGGCCTTGGAATTCACTCGTTTTAGGACGTACATCACAACCACCTTGACAGCGAACCACTGCCACTGTAGGAGCTTGTTCGCTCACTTCTTTCCCTAAAATATTGGCTACCGCTTTCATGGTATCGTTTCCTCCAACTGGACAAAACATTTCAGAAATATCTTCTGTTTTCACAAGGCTCTCCGCAAATGCTTTACAGCCAGGAAATCCACAACCAGCACAATTTGCCGCTGGCAATACATCCTCTACTTCTTCAATAAGCGGGTCCTCGTATACATAAAACTTTTTGGATACAAAATACAAGATGAGTGCCGCAAAAACGCCCAACATCACCAATAATAAAACGCTATACAACATAGTCATTAGTTCTTAATTTGATTTAATAATAAAACTCTAAATTTTTCTATAAAAGTTGCTCTTAATACATAGAGCAGTATATAATAAGGTATCAATATTACTAAGGACAGTAGTCCAGCAACAGCTTCTGATAAAAAGACAGACCCAATAATTAAGGTAATCAACACCAGTAAAAAAGGAAGTACATAGGCATAAATTACCGCTATTAGCCCTTTCTTTTTGTCGATTCCTACAGTAATAACTGTATTTAAATCGATGGATTTATTCATTTTTACATGCACCACTTTATCTCCTCCATCCACTCCACAAGCAGATTGCGCMTTACAACCATCGCAATTTGCATTGGATTGTAAACGCACCGTAGCYTGATCACCAGAGATGGATTCCACCACTCCAGTTGTTCTAAAAAGCTTATTTGAATTTGAAAATTTACTATTATTACATGATTCCATACGACAACATCTCTCTATTTAACTTGTTAAAATTACGACAAGGTCATTTTAAGAACTATGACGTATGTTAGGTTTTTTGACTACTTATTCTCAGCCCACATCAAAAACATGAAAATAAACACATAACCCACTGCATATAAACAAGATAAACGCTTATTTGGTTTGAATCTATTTTATCAAAAACCAATCTGTTGATAAAAAACTTTCAGCAATCAAGGCTATCAATTCCAAAAGGGTTAATTTTAAACCCTCATTTTACACTAAAAACATTTAGACTTCATGTACCTGATTTTTGATACAGAAACTACGGGATTACCCAAGAGTTGGAATGCTCCAATTACAGACACAAACAACTGGCCGCGATGCGTTCAGATAGCTTGGCAGCTACACGATGAGTTTGGAAAACTGTTGGAACACGACGATTTTTTAATCATCCCWGAGGACTATAACATTCCTTATGATGCGGAAAGAATACATGGAATTTCTACGGAACTTGCCATGGAGCAAGGAATCAACTTAAATGACGGTCTAAATAGGTTTAATGAAGCACTAGAAAAAACCACTTTTGTTGTAGGGCAAAATGTAACTTTTGATTTAAATATTATGGGTTGTGAGTTCCACCGTGCAGGCATGGAATCTCCATTAAACAAATTACCTATTTTAGATACTTGTACCGAACGTACCGCAAGTTTATGTCAAATTCCAGGAGGTAGAGGAGGAAAATTCAAGCTTCCAACACTAACGGAATTACATCAGTTTTTATTCCAAGTACCCTTTTCCGAAGCACACAATGCGACTGCCGATGTGGAGGCAACCACGCGTTGTTTCTTAGAATTAATTCGTACTAATAATTTCACAGAAGAAGAACTATTAGTAAACGACGGATTTTTGGACGCATACAAAACTCAAAATCCTGCRTTAATCCAAGGAATTGGCTTAAAACACGTCAATCTAAAAAAGCAAAGTGAGAAAATAGCAAAGAAAATTCAGAAATCTGAAATCGCTACCGAGGACATTAACCTTTCGGATAATATAGCCTTGATGGAGGATGCTACTTTTGCGCATTTACACAATCACACTCAGTTTACCATCTTGCAATCTACCATGCAAATTAAAAACATGGTAAATGCTGCAGTTAAAAATAATCACTCCGCAGTTGCCYTAACGGACAGTGGTAATAWGATGGCGGCTTTTCATTTTGTAACCGCTGTTTTAAATCATAATAAAACCGTAGAAGCCGCCAATGCAGAACTKGTWGCGGCCGGTAAAGAMCCCTCTAAAAAAATATTAAAACCTATTGTTGGTTGTGAATTTAACATTTGTGACGATCACCTCAACAAAAAAGTAAAGGACAATGGTTATGCCGTAGTCTTACTTGCAAAGAACAAAAACGGATACCATAATATTGCAAAAATGTCCTCCATTGCCTTTGTGGATGGATTCTATTATATCCCAAGAATCGATCGAAAGATTGWAGAAAAATACAAGGAAGATGTTATTGTATTGACAGGGAATATGAATGGTGAGGTACCAAACAAAATACTAAATCTAGGAGAAAGACAAGCAGAAGAAGCATTGCTTTGGTGGAAAGAGCAATTTGGCGAGGATTTATACATCGAAATAATGCGTCATGGGCAGGAAGATGAAGATCGTGTGAACAAAACATTGATTTCGTTCTCCAAAAAACATGCTGTAAAATTAATTGCCACCAACAACACCTTTTACTTAGAACGTAAAGACTCTATCCCTCATGATATTTTACTCTGTGTAAAAGACGGAGAAAAGCAAGCTACTCCTAAAGGTAGAGGACGTGGTTATAGATATGGATTGCCAAACGACGAATATTACTTTAAATCGAGTTCAGAAATGAAAGCGTTGTTTAAGGATCTTCCTCAGTCAATTACCAATATCCAACATATTGTAGACAAAATAGAGGTATATACCTTAGCCAGATCCGTATTATTACCTGCCTTTGATATTGGCGAAGAATTTGAACATGCAGAGGATTTAGTAGATGGCGGAAAACGTGGAGAAAATGCCTACTTAAGACATATTACCTATAAAGGAGCTAAAATACGATACGGCGAAGAGCTGAGTGATGAAGTTACCGAACGTTTGGATTTTGAACTGGACGTTATTAGAAACACTGGATATCCTGGATACTTTCTAATTGTAGAAGATTTTATTCGCGCTGCCCGAAAAATGGATGTAAGTGTAGGACCAGGACGTGGTTCTGCAGCTGGTTCCGTAGTTGCTTACTGTTTGTGGATTACAAATATTGACCCTTTAAAATACAAGTTACTTTTTGAGCGTTTCCTGAATCCGGAACGTGTATCTATGCCCGATATTGATATTGATTTTGATGATGAGGGACGTGGACGTGTAATGGATTATGTAATTGAAAAATACGGTGCCAATCAGGTAGCGCAAATTATCACTTACGGTACAATGGCTGCCAAATCTTCTATTAGAGATACGGCACGTGTATTGGATTTACCGCTATTTGAGGCGGATAGGATTGCCAAATTAATCCCAGAAATGACCAAACTGAATAAGATTTTCAGCTTGGATGATAAAGGATTAAGAGAGAAATTCAGGTCCGAGGAAATTGAACTAATTGAAGAATTAAAAAGAGTTTCTCAAGGAAATGGACTAGATGCAGAAGTAATTAACAAAGCATTGGTACTAGAAGGTTCCGTGAGRAATACGGGAATCCATGCCTGTGGAGTTATTATTACTCCTGATGATATTACTAAATATGTCCCTGTAGCCTTAGCCAAGGATTCCGACATGTACGTGACACAGTTCGATAACTCCGTAGTGGAAGATGCCGGATTATTGAAAATGGRCTTCTTGGGGTTAAAAACATTGACCCTTATTAAAGATGCCTGTGCCTTAGTAAAAGAAAAACACGGAGTAGATTTAGATCCTGAGGAATTTGACTTGGAAGATGTAAAAACTTACGAGCTTTTCCAGCGTGGAGAAACCGTTGGTATTTTCCAATACGAATCCGCAGGGATGCAAAAATACATGCGCGAGTTAAAACCAACCGTTTTTGACGATTTAATTGCCATGAATGCCTTGTACAGACCAGGTCCTATTGAATACATCCCATCGTTTATTAATCGTAAACACGGTATCGAAGATATCGAATACGATTTGGCCGACATGGAGGAGTATCTGAAGGAAACCTATGGTATTACGGTATACCAAGAGCAGGTAATGCTGCTGTCCCAAAAATTAGCCGACTTTACAAAAGGGGAGGCCGATGTATTGCGTAAAGCAATGGGGAAAAAGCAAATTTCGGTACTGGCAAAAATGAAACCGAAATTTATTGAAAACGCCAAAGCAAAAGGACATAACGAGGAAAAACTAGAGAAAATTTGGACTGACTGGGAAGCCTTTGCATCCTATGCCTTTAACAAATCTCACTCTACCTGTTATGCTTGGATTGCCTATCAAACAGCCTTCCTAAAAGCACATTATCCGGCAGAATATATGGCTGCAGTACTTTCAAATAACATGAACGACATTAAAAAAGTGTCTTTCTTTATGGAAGAATGTAAGCGAATGGGATTGGAAGTATTAGGCCCAGACATTAACGAATCTTCTTTAAAATTTACCGTAAACGATAATGGAGCCGTCCGTTTTGGAATGGGAGCCATTAAAGGGGTTGGAAATGGTGCTATTATGACCATTATTAACAACCGAAAAGAAGATGGAAAATATAAATCTGTTTTTGATTTGGCMAAACGTATCGATCTAAGAGCCGCCAAYAAACGAGCTTTTGAAGGRCTATTACTCGCTGGAGGATTTGATTCGTTCTCAGAAACACACCGCGCACAATACATGGCGGTAGACGGGAACACCACTTTTCTRGAAAAAGCCATGCGCTTTGGAAATAAATTTCAGGAAAGCAAAAATTCGGCACAAATATCCATGTTTGGAGAGCATTCCGAAGTTCAAATACCAGAACCTATTATTCCTGATTGTGAACCATGGGGCGTAATGGAAACACTTTCCAAGGAAAAGGAAGTGGTAGGTATTTACATCTCTGGACACCCTTTAGACGATTTTAAAACCGAAATTAAATACTTCTGTCCAAGTAAATTAAGTTCCTTAGCAAATCCTGCTGCCYTAGTAAATCAAGAATTATCCTTAGGAGGTATTGTYACCGAAGTACAACATCGCGTTTCTAAAAACGGAAAAGGATGGGGTGCCTTTTTTATAGAAGATTATTCTGGTTCYCATGAATTTAGAATATTTGGAGAAGAATATTTACGCCACAAACACTTTTTARTACCCAATGCCTTTTTATACTTAAAGGTATTTGTGAAGCCAGGATGGAACAATGGCGATGTACGTTTTATGTTTACTAATGTTTTACTATTACAAGACATATTAGGAGAGTTCGCRAAAAAAATAACCATTTCTTTTAATTTAAAACAAATTAATAAAGAGATGATTRCTAAATTAAATGCCATTATTAGYGCATTTCAAGGACAAAAAAACYTACATATTGTCATCAATCACCCCGAGGAGAAAATAAGCTTGGAAATGCCAAGTAGGACACGYAAAATAGATATTACAGATGAATTTATTGGAGCTTTAAAAAAWGGTGGTTATCAGTTTAAATTAAATTCTTAGATTTACCCCCGCTATGAAAAGAACAATACTGATTACCTTGTTATTACATATTGTTTCTACGGGGTACTCTCAGACTWCCGAAAAGAAACCAAGTTATGTGCAAATTGATTACCTCTACGGGAATGTAATTGCACATAGYCCCGATTCTAATGCTTTTTTACAAGGGCATCCAGAAGGGTATATTTTAAGTTGGAATCAAAAAAATTATGGAGGCGAACATTGGGAATCTAGATATAACTATCCCGATTTCGGGATATCTTTGTCCTATCAAGATTATAAAAGTGATGTATTAGGTGATTTATACGCCCWTYRYKRTYRYTRYAWTKYYWWTMWWWTAAWYRSRMAMAWMAMRMRYMMRYTWRYCYKRCGYMYKKRTYKTKKKATTTCTTACAACACCAATCCTTACGACAAAGAAAATAACAATAAGAATATAGCCTTTGGGTCCGCCTTAGGTTCTAGTACTTATTTTAAACTTTATTATCAAAGAGAGAATATTTTAGAGCGCTTCGGTCTAAATGCTGGAATCACTTTTATACATGCCTCTAACGCCAATGTAAAATCTCCAAATAACGGCGTTAATACATGGGCGGCAACCATAGGTGTCAATTATCAATTGGATGAAAACCCAGCTCCATTTGAGTTAATTCCCAGTGAAGACCCACTAAAATACAGGGAACCTATTAAATTAAACATAGCACTTCGCGGTGGCGTAAATGAAGCAGAATATATTGGAAGTGGTATGAAAGGTTTTGCTGTTTTATCTGTTTATGCAGACAAACGACTCAGTAAAAACTCCGCAATACAATTCGGTTCAGATGTCTACTACTCCCCTTTTCTAGAGGAATATTACAAAATATCTAATATTAAAAATCCAGACAGACTCACTTCTTTTACCAATATTAGAATTGGAGCTTTTATTGGCTACGAACAAATTGTAAATAAATTTTCCGTAGAAGGACAGATTGGATATTATCTAGTCTCAGATTTTGACTACCAAACTAAGGTCTACGAAGCATTATCACTAAAAAGATATATCAATAAGAAATGGTTTGTTGCCGTAAGACTAAAGGTCCATGGTGCCGATGCCGAAACAGTTGAGTTTGGTGGAGGAATTAGATTTTAAGTTGGTTTTATTGTTGCTTGTTGTTAGAAAAAAGAAAGAAAAAAGAAAAGAAATGAAAAACATAATTATTTTACTCTTGTGTTGTGTGGCAACTTCTTTTGCGTACTCACAAAGCACCTTCCAGATAGATGGAATTTATGGTCGACTGATAGAGCATGATAAAAAATTAGCAGCGGCTATTGATGGCTATGCTTCTGGTGTGTTTATTTCTTGGGCTAAGCTTGCGGTAAAAAATAAAGACTTTAATCAACATTACAATAGTCCTGAAAAGGGCTGGTCCTTTTTATATGAAAACTTAAATTCGGAGGTTTTAGGAGAAGCCTTTTCGTTATTCAGACATTATTCCTTTTACTTAAACCAACGAAACAGTCGTAATTCATTCAAACTAAACACCGGTTTTGGTGTCGCATACCTAACAAACCCCTATGACACGAACACAAATCCAAACAACCATGCTATTGGATCGTCTCTGCTATTTGCGGGTTTTGCGAAACTAGATTTTCAACGCGCTCAAATTATCGGGAACTGGG
The DNA here is from genome assembly GCA_002401105.1 of Flavobacteriaceae bacterium. Taxonomy (GTDB): domain Bacteria; phylum Bacteroidota; class Bacteroidia; order Flavobacteriales; family Flavobacteriaceae. Next base: position 12,050 of record NVSD01000080.1, read on the forward strand.
GATTGCAAGCAGGAATTGGATTGTATCATTTTTCAAATTCTGCACTAAACAACCCTAACCTTGGTTTAAATACTATTGCTGCACATGCAGGAATCAACTATCAGTTTAATGACAATAAAATAAATTTGACACCTTTGTCAACTGAAAAAATTAACACAGAAAAATCACCAGTTTATTACAACTTACTAATTAGAGGAGGCGTCAATGAATCAAAAAATATTGATGGTGGCCTCTTTTCCTTTTACACACTTAGTGGGTATGCTAGTAAAAAAATAAATTGGTATTCAACTATAACACTAGGTACTGAACTTTTTTACGCAAATTTTCTTCCACGGTATGCTAAATTCCAGAACCATACATTCGGAGAAAACTTACCCACCGATAAAAAATTAAGAGCTAGTATCTTTATTGGACACGAGCTTCAACTGGACTCTTTTTCTTTTATCACTCAACTTGGATACTACGCGTACAATCCAGTACATTACATTTCAGATATTTACGAACGTTTAGGCTTTAAACATCAACTAAACAAACACTTCTTTTGTCTCAAAACTCAACAGCCCGTACTGTCATTTCTTCTAAAAATGCTCAAACACCAAGCAATCCTACTTTCACCACCACGAATCAAGCATTTGTTTCAGTAAATACTACTGCATTTGAAAAGCTAACCCCCTCACAAAAACCAAAAAGCATCATGCCTGCGAACCCTAAAGCAACAGAGGTTGCAAACACACCCGCTTTAACCTCTGAAAGCAAAGTCATCGTTAACGAAAAACAAATATTACAAGCTTCACAACCACAGGCAGGCAACAAAGAGGTGGTAAAAGAAAATGATATTTCGCCAGCTAACGGAAAACAAGTTCCGCTAATACCCACACAACAACGTACACCCACACAAGAGCAAGCAAGCTCACCTTTGTTGGTGCAATCTACCAGTATCAAAAGCATGGAT
>NVSD01000081.1 GCA_002401105.1 Flavobacteriaceae bacterium
GACGCGCAGTTTTGGACATGGTTTTTAATAAGGCTTTTTGCCGCATTAAAAAATACATCATAAAAGGCTCCTTTTTTGGTTCGTTTTTTGGAGGAGCAACTGCGTAGCAACTCACGAACACCCCTAAAATAAAATGGGTGAGTAAAAAATGAACATACAGAATAAAATTACGTCAATGATAGTGGTTTTCTAGTAAATCCAAAGGGTTTACTAGAAAACAGTATCGAGAAGTATTACGTTCAAAACATTTAATTCCCTTTTATAAAACCGGTGTAGTTTTAACCGTAAACGCCTTGATAGCTTCATTGGGCGCTATAATGGTATAATCTTTCCAAAAATCAGGGTCGTAGGCAGGGAGGTAGGTAGGGAGTAATTCATTCTTTTCCTTGAAAGCATCGAAACCAGTTGTTGAAATATCTTCACTATCAAAAATCACAATCTCGGCTTTATTTATGTTAGTAATGGCTAAGTCAATTTTAAGTGATAGTTCGTTTTGCTTTCTACGTCCTTTCACATGTTTGTTTTTCTCAATTATTTTTAAAGGCCGTTTTACGCCTGCAATGCCGCCTTTTTCTTTTTCTAAATAGCGTAACTGATATTTTTTATTTTTCCCTTTAGCAAAAAACAGTTTTCCTTTGTCTATATGTTCTTTATAAGATATACCTATAAGAGCAATGCTTTTTAAAGGTTTAACGTTACTATAATCTACTCTTACAATGGCAAAATCGTCTGCATTAATATAAAGTGTACCTTTATAATCAGCACCCCATTTAGGTTTAAAACTTAGAATATAAACAGGGTTATCTCCGGCATAAGTGAAGCTTTCTAGTGTAAAATCATAACGATTGGATTTTTGCACAAAATTTAATTTTGAATCTTTCACAAAGAACAGCTCTCCAAATAATTTGGATAAATTGCTCGCTTTAGAAGAGGAAAAACTTAATTTTCTCTGCTCTTCACGTTTGTTTTTGGCGGCGATTTCTTTTTCTAAGGCTAAGGCATTGGCTGAATCTTTTGGAGAATTAAAGAGTTTTTCTGCTTCAAGTTTAGTACCGAATAATCCAGATTTAATTTTAAAATAAGAGTTCGATTTTACATTGTCCTTTAATATTTTTTCAAATTTTTCACCTATAGATTCTAAATCAACATCACTGTTTTTATCGTATAAACGACATGCTTTTATTAGTTTAATCTTTTGTTTTTGTTGCTTGACACCACCATATAAATCACATAAGATTTCTGTATAATGGGATTCTTTTCTAGGGATACTCTGTAGCAAGCTGTCTAATAAGTTTTTATTCAACGCTTCTATACTGGATTTAATTAAAGTATATTCCAGTTTATTAAAATCTTGATGATAGGACTGTCTAAAAAACAATCTTTTTTTAGTGAGATCAGTCGTGTAATTTTTAGAGAGATTTTCTTTTACATTGTCCATTATTTCGTCCGGAGTATAATTCTTGCTAGAAATCATAACGGAATTTAATACAATGGATTTTTGTTCCAATAGAATGATACTGTCTTTAAAATGAAGTAATGGAATGGCTTTAGATTCATAGCCCATATAAGATATAAAAAGGGAATCCTTTTCCGTGATTGTTTTTTTGATATGCATGGTAAACTGACCATCTCCATTGCTAATGATACCCTTAGTACTAGATAGGAGTATACTTGCATACGGAATGGCTTCCTTTGTTGTAGCATCTACTAGTTTTGAATGTATTGTTTGTGATTGCCCATAGCTGATTCCTAAAAAGTAGAGAATAGCTAGCGAGTACCTTAATTTTTTATTCATATCTATTGTTTTTAAAGTAAAGAAACGTTCTTTTTTGGAGGTGGTTGTCCATTTTAATCTTTCCTTAGGATAGGTTTATTAAAATTTTAACACAATAGAATAGAATTGAAAGGGCTATTACTTAGAGAAATAAGATGCTTAAACAGTATTAAAGTATGTTTTTTAACATGGTGATTTTCCCTGTTCTATGTGCAGCATCGATTGTCATTTTAAACGAATGTGAGAAATCTCAACATAGTATATAGAGACTTCTCGGTATTCCTCGTTCGAAAAGACAGTTACTGTAAGCAATCTATTGCTGTGTCATAAAAGATTCTCTCTATGCTGGCGTCTTCGATATCTGTTTTTTTACACAATATGTAAATCATCAAACAGGCTTGAATAAACATGAATATAGCTATGAGTTATTTTATCACCTTATTCAAAAAAGCAGTATAATTCATAAGTTCTAAGGGAACATCCGCGTTTTTCTCCATGTCATGAAAATGATGTGTTGCTAATAATTTCATTCCTGCAAAATCGTTCATCTTATGAAATCCAAACATAACTCCTTCATCAACGGATTTTTGCTCGAAAAATTCATTTTCTAAAGTAAAAGCCGTTTTAGGAGCGTTCCAACTAGTCGTTAATATGTATTTTTTACCTTTCATTAAGCCTCCTGTACCGTAATTGATGGAAGGGTTTTTTCTGCTTCTTCCATCATTCTCATAGATGCCGTTTTGATGTCCTTCTGTAAAAACGTTGTCTATATACTTTTTAAAACCAAAAGGAATTTGAAACCACCAAATTGGTGTATGATAAATGATTAAATCAGCCCATTTAAATTTTTCCACTTCCTCTTTGTAATCGATATAATCCCCAACTTGAGAGGATTTTACGTTAAATCCTTCCAATGACTTAAAATAAGTAGTTGAGTTTTTAAGAAGGGTTTTATTGAATTGACCACCTGAATGTGCAAATGTATGTCCTCCGTCTATTATGAATATATTTTTCATTTAAATTAATTTTCTACAAAATTAAATAGAATAGCTTTATTATAAAAATAATATAAATTATACCTTTGTATAAATATTATAATAGTTATGGTGAATTTAGAATGGTACCGAACATTTAAGGAAATCTATGAAAAAGGAACTCTAACGAAAGCTTCAATTTCACTCTACGCATCACAACCAGGAGTTAGCGTGCATTTAAATTCCTTAGAAGCCTATGTTGGTAAAAAATTATTTGAACGAACCTCTAGGAAAATGATTCCAACAGAGGAAGGGAAATTATTATATGAATATATAATTAAAGCAATTACTCAACTGGAAACCGCAGAGCAGCATTTTAAGAAAACCACTCAAGAGAAAAAGCCCTTCTTAAACATAGGAATGTGTGCAGAAATGTTTCAATTGATTATAGAACCTGAAATTCCAACATTCAATTTTGATTTACTTGCGAGATTTGGTGATTACTCAGATTTAATAAAAGATTTAAATAACGGAATTTTAGATGTAGTCATTACTCCTAGGAAACAATACGAGAAAAAATCAATGGTTGAGTATACGGCTTTTTCAAGTGAAAAAATAGTTTTAATTGCTGGTACTAGGACGGATACCACTCATATTGAAAACTGTATTGAAACTAATAAATGGAAGTTACTTGAAAATGAACTGCTCCAAAATATTTGGTACAGTTCCTCTAGTGAAATGGAACATTTTAGACGCTTTTGGTTTGCTAATTTTAATAAAAAACCYGGATTTAAACCAAATTATATTTTACCCAATATAGCGTCAATTATTAGATGCTTGAGTAATGGAAATGGTCTTGCATTAGTTCCTGATTTCTTGTGTAAAGATGCGATTGCATCGCATAAAATAAAGCTAATTTGGGAAGGTAAAGTGACCTGCGAAAACACCTTGTATTTTGCTGCTAGGACTGATTTAAAATTCAAAAAAGAATTATATGTGATTCAAGACGTATTTAAAAGGAAAATGAAAAACAATACTAAGCARCCCTCTTAATTATTAAGAACACTATTGAAGTATGAGTAGTAAGCTATGAGTTCTTTTTAACCAATTGAGAAAGCGGTATGTTTTTAATTAATTTATAGTGAGCATTGCTACGAAAAGAATCAAAAGGTTTATCTGACTAGTATTTGTTATATTAGTCGCTGTAAACACGGAATTCATCATTTATAAAACGCTGTGAACAATTTAAATGAACATCGAAAAATCAATACTATCAGAAATATATAAAGGCATGTCTTTTTCCTGCGAAGAAGCATTGTTTATCGAAAGTAAACTTGAAAAATTAGAATTAAAAAAAGGGGCTACGCTCTTAAAAAATGGGGAGACGGTCCTGCATCAATATTATGTGTACAATGGATGTGTAAGAACGTACTTTATGGACAGATCGGGTAAAGAACACACGTTGCAGTTTGCTGTGAATGATTGGTGGATTAGCGATTATACAGGTTTTTTTAGCAGTACTAAAGCGATTATGAATATAGAAATTATCCAAGACGCAACCTTGTATAAAATTTCTAGAAAAGATACGGAGGCATTGTTTTGTGAGATTCCGCGATTAGAGACCTTTTTTAGAAAAAAGATGGAAGGGGCTTTTGCAAGTTTTCAACAACGAATATTAGCGAGTTTGGCGACCTCAGCGAAGGAAAGATATGTTTCTTTTATCGGGTTATATCCACAGATAGAACAACGTGTAAAAAATTATCACATAGCTTCGTATTTAGGAATCACAACAGAAAGTTTGAGTAGAATCAGAAAAGAATTGACCCAAGAATAAATTTATTACCATACATCAATTTTTGAGAGTTCTTTTCCTAGTAATTTTGACCTAACCTATAAAACAATTTCAAATGAAAACAATTACAATAATGATCCTCGCAATTGGCATGTTGTCTTCTTGTGGCGAAAAGACAAAAGAAAGCAATGCTAGTAAAGAGAAAACAAGTACTGCTACAGAAAAAAGCGCTGTAATTAAAAAAGTATTATYTGTATTGACAAGTCATGAAGATCTTGGAGATACGGGTAAAAAAACGGGTTTTTGGATTGAGGAATTTGCGGCTCCTTATTATTTATTAAAAGATAAAGGGATAGAAATCACCTTGGCTTCTCCTAAAGGAGGGCAACCACCAATAGATCCAAAAAGTAATGGACCTGATTTTCAAACTCAGGCTACCGTACGCTTTAATAAAGATAAAGAAACCCAAGAAATCTTGTCTAAAACGATTGCATTAGAACACATAAATGAATCGGATTACGATGCTGTATTTTATCCTGGAGGACATGGACCATTGTGGGATCTAGCCGAAGATAAATATTCCATTGCACTGATAGAGGCTTTTTATAGAAATAATAAACCTGTAGCGGCAGTGTGTCACGCACCTGCTATTTTTAAACACACTAAAAATGAAGACGGAACTCCTTTAGTAAAAGGGAAAAAAGTTACTGGATTTACCAATGGAGAGGAAGAAGCGGTGCAACTAACCGATATTGTGCCATTTTTAGTAGAAGACATGCTGAAAAGTAATGGAGGAATTTATTCTAAAAAAGCAGACTGGAATCCCTATGCTGTTGAAGACGGGCTATTGATTACAGGACAAAATCCTGCATCGTCTGAATTGGTTGCGGAACTTTTATTAGAAAAGTTGAAGTAAAAAGGATTCATAATAATTTATATAAAAAAGGGCGTTTGGTTAATTACTAAACGCCCTTATTTTTTGTGTAAAAAACAGATTGCCACGTCGTAAAAACTCCTCGAATTGACGCTTTTTCGACTTCTGCTCACATTCCGTCACATCGAGAAGAAAGTTTTTTTTAAAAAAACTAGTGACAGTGGTGCCGTACAGTGTACTGCAAAAGGTACTGAAAAGTGAATTTTGTCAAATTGCTGATTTCAAATCGAAGCCTGTCTTTTATGCAGTATATATGTTCAAAAGCTGCGAGATTCAGTTGCGACCTTAGGAGCGACGCGCAGTTTTGGACATGATTTTTAAGAAGGCTCTTGCCGCCTTAAAAAATACATCATAAAAGCCTCCTTTTTTTGGTTCGTTTTTTTGGAGGAACAACTGCGTAGCAACTCACGAACACCCCTAAAATAAAATAGGTGAGTAAAAAAATGAACATACAGAATAAAATTACGTAAATGGTAGTGCTAGTGTGGCAATCCCACATTCGCATCAAGCAGATTGCCACGTCGTAAAAACTCCTCGCAATGACGTACTGGAGGTATTGGACGTAGGAATCAGGGTATAGGACTTCTCATTGTTACCTGTCTAAACAGGACTGAGTATCACATTCGCATCCATCATTGCGAGTGCTAGCGTGGCAATCCCACATTCGCATCAAGCAGATTTCCACGTCATAAAAACTCCTTGCAATGATGTATTGGAGGTATTGGACGTAGGAATCAGGATGTAGGACTTCTCATTGTTGCCTAGCTAAACAGGGGCTAAGTATCACATTCGCATCCGTCATTGCGAGTGCTAGCGCGGCAATCCCACATTTGCATCAAGCAGATTGCCACGTTGTAAAAACCACTACCATTGACGTATTTCGATCATCATGTAAATCCACAACAATACTCCCAAAATGATAATCACTTGCGAGTGTCATTTCGAACGGATGTGAGAAATCTCAGCGTATTAGTATGAGATTTCTCCTCGTGCCTCGTTCGAAATGACACGTRAAATGTGAGACTTGTTATGCTACTTTTTTCCAGTACTTATGCGTCATCACCGCCACTTGTTTTTCTNAAAAAAACTACAATCTCGAATTGACGCTGAGATTCCGTCATTATTTTCGCTGGTATTTATTTGAAAAACCACATCGYAATGTCGGTTAAAACGTACTACTCGTTACATATATTTTAAATCCCTTCTACAAACTGTAGAAACACTTTTTTATGTAATTCAAGATCCATGTTCGGAGAAAGTGCGACACGGGCAATATAATCCTTGTCATCTTCCTTGGTRGTMCCTTGTGTAGAAGTCGCTGGGATGGTCCAATAACAGCCTTTTAACTGWCCATAACTCACACAATATTTGCTCTCATYCGGAATTTCYGTAATCATTAARTTGATTAGCTTTAAATTTAAGTCCCTTTTATAAGCTTCTTTTGCTGCTGCCGTATCTCCTTTGGTAGGAAGGTCTAGAGAGAATACAGAAGGRGTAAAYCCTTGTGTTGCGAGTTCTTCAGAAACAAAATTGATTTTTGCTGTGGGYAATACTTCTTGGATATAGTTTACAAATTCACGTGTGTTTTTATAAGCATCCTCAATTCTTTGAAGCATRCTTGGTAGTTGTGCTGCTAGTATTTYATATTGGAATGCTGTTGCTTCGTTATCACAAATTTGTAGATGTAAGTCTATTTTYTCCATCAAACTAGCTGCTTTTTTATTAGTAGTACAGTAGCCTGCAATACAACGTCCTCCACTTGGGAATTTAGAGCCGCTTGCAAAGGAAATGGTTCTTACAGTAGCTAATATTTCATCATCTCCTAAAAAGAGAAGATTCGGACAAAATGTTTGGTCTAAAATAAATACGGGATCGATTGCAATGTCACCTGTTGCCGTGCTACGTTCTTTACTCAATACTTCTTTTAGCAGTTTCAAATCTGGAACTTCCACTCTTGGATTTGTTGGGATTTCCGCGATGATATATGGAACGCCATCTTCCTTAGCAATTTCTGCCAATACAATGTCGATACTTTGAACCATATCGTTACCTCCATCAACAGGTAAATCTACGATCTCCACATTATCTAAACATGCAGCAACACGTCTGGCTTGATCATTGGTACCCCCATAACAGTTTGGAGGAACAATAATTTTGATAGCCTTTCCTGGATGATTTTGTAGCGCATGGTGCACCAAGCCCATTAAAATGGCATATTGGATAGAGAGACCACTTGAAGCAACAAGGGCTGTTACATTACTCCCAGTAATGGTGGCAATGGATTTTAAGACGCTTTTTTTGTCGGCTTCAATATTGCTTTTCTGTTGTTCAACAAAAGTGTTTTTTACAAGGCCCTGTAAAACAGCGAGCGTATTGGCAGGTATCATGGCAATGGATTCTCTTCTTCGCACATGTTGAATAGGGGAGATATACCCTTCGTTTTCTAGACCATTTACCACTAATACACTTCCAAAGGCAGTATGTGTATTGATAAAAAAGTCAATGTTTGGGCTTAAGTCAAAATTACAAATGGCTGCTTTTTCCCCAATAAAAATGGTACTCCCATCAAATGCGGCAATATCCGCTGTGTTCGCTACTTTTTGTAACTCAAATTGATAGCCATAAATGTTTTTTAATACTTCCGAATCAAAACCATCAGGCAAGGATCCGGTATAAAGAATTTGAGTTTTTTTATGGTCAACTAAATTTTTTCTTAGGATGGCAAACACAGGAATCGTCTTAGAAGAAAAACTGATGACATTTTCTGAAGGTAGTTGTAATTGTTTCGCAATTGCCCATTCTAGAATACAAGATAATGGATGCCCCAATCGTATATAATCGTAAGCGGTAGGTAATTCATTTAGTACTGAAGCGTTTGAATTATTACTGTTGCTCAAGGCGTCAAACTGCTCTAAGAACTGCGTTTTTGCCAATTCTTCCGTATAAATATCGAGTCTATGCGTCGTGGTCTGTAACCAGCCAGCTGGCATGTTTTCTAATACGTCTTTTATATAATGTAGTAAGTTCGTGTTTTCCATGATGTATACCTTTAGAGTAGTGGGTAGTATTGATTCCTAATGAGTTTAAGGACTCAAATTTCGCGTTCATTATTTCTTAAGCAAAATTAAAAATAATTAGGGTATAAAGCAAGTTGAGTTCATGCTTTTAAATAAGGGCTTTTTTTTGATGATTGTAGTGGGATTATAAGGGACTGAGAGAATTTAAAGGAATGTAAGTGACCTGCTATAATCGCTAAGTTTTTATGTAAATTAATACCTAGTCTAAAACGGCACTTATTAGTTGGGGTATTTTCATTTCTGAATCATTTCCCTTCATATTACGCTGTTATTTTTGAGCTTTCAGGCTAACACGAAAAAATCATTTTTTGAGGTTTATGCAATACGTTGTATATTCACAAAAATAGAATACGCTTCCTAGTCAGCGCTATTTATAATATGAAGACCTATGACAAACCACCTTAAATGTAGTTTAACAGCAGCTATTTATTACATACTTGKCTTGATTTTATTAGTATCTTGTAGTGATAAAAATAACTTCACAGAAAAAACAGATTTTTGTTCAAATATTCATACGAATCAAAATACAACCCTTTCCAAGGAGCTAACCGGCGTTACTGAATTAATGCGTACAAAAACGGGTGTTTATGTACTCGAGGATGGTAGTGGTTCTATGGTAGCGAGGGCATGGTTAAGTGAATGTGCGGAAAAAACGATTGACATTCAATACTTTATTTTTTCAACCGATAATATTGGGCTTATTGCCTGTGATTATTTGATAAGAGCCGCTGACCGAGGGGTTAAAATAAGGATTATTGTGGATGATATTATGGTGGATGCTGACATTCAGGATATTTTAACTTTTGATGCTCATGAAAATATTTCTGTAAAAATATACAACCCTGGTGTAAATCTAGGAAAGAATATATTTAATAAAATTCATAAATTGACTACAGATTTTAGGGCTGCAAATCAACGTATGCATAACAAAACGTTTATAGTAGATGGTAAAGTGGTGATCACAGGGGGACGCAATATCGCAGATGAGTATTTTGACTATGATCATGAATATAATTTTAGAGATAGAGATATTTTATTAATAGGAAAGGTATCTGAAAAAGTAACAGCATCCTTTGATGATTTTTGGAAGAGTACTTTAAGTAAAGACGTTACAAGTATCATTCAACGGAAAACTAGCAATAGAACGCTGGATGACAGCTATCAAATGCTGCATGAATATGCCTGTAATCCTGATAATTATTGGCCGCAAATACGAAAGAGAATACAAACGTTACCCACTACATTTGATGCGATTATAAAATCTGGTGATTTCCTTTGGTTAGAGGATGTAACATTTATTTCAGACCTTCCTGGTAAGAATGATGGGACAAGTGGTTTGGGGGGAGGAGGACTTTCTACAAGTGCCTTGATAGACTTACTAAAAAATGCCAAATCCTCCATAGTGATTCAAACACCTTATTTAATAACCACGGAGTTAAGTCGCAATCTATTTAGAAAAGCGGTGCAGCGTGGTGTTGACATTAGAATATTGACCAATAGTCTGGCTTCCACCGATAATGTAGAGGCTTTTGCTAGTTATCAAAGCGACAGGAAAAAATTATTAAGTACGGGGATTCGCATCTATGAGTTTCGTCCTGATGCTGCCATCCGCAAGAAAATAATGACGGGTGAACTTCAAAAAAAGCTAGACCACAAGCCCATATTTGGACTGCACGCTAAATCCATGGTTATTGACAAACACATCACCATTATTGGTACTTTTAACCTGGACCCTAGGAGTGCAAATTTAAATACGGAATGCATCGTAATTGTCAATTCTGACAACATAGCAGCAGGGGTATTAAGAGGCATGGAGGAAGAATTTAAACCCGAGAATTCATGGGAAACAACGTTGAAATTCAATCCCGATAAAGAAGTGAGTAAATTTAAACGATTAAAAACTTGGACGCGAAAAATACTTCCTAAAGCAATTTTGTAATCTAAGTCATAAAACACCCAATATAAATACAACATGGATACACTAGTCAAGAATATCAAGGCTTATGAAACCATCGTGTACTGGATAAGAAGGTTTGTTATTTGGTCGTACGCTGCTGTACCTCTCAAAAACCTAGGGCCCTATAGAATTTTTTATGACAGTTATGGGATTTGATAATATAGCTCCAAGCTATGGAACAAAACATCTGGAAGATTTTTTTAAGGTGGAGGTGGAGAAGGGGATATAACTATTTGGATGCATTTTCTTATTGCTATTATTGGGAGGCAAGATTTGTTGTGTGTTTTTAGATTACTCTTTTTATAGACTTTCTGTAGGTATGTTTCTATGGTGTAAAAATCTAGTAGCGTACTTGAATTATCTACAAAAATGATTAAAACCGTGTAGGTAATTGTGCGAATATTTAATGTTTATGTTTTATCCTTGACAATCCTATTTTTTATTTAAAGTTAGCAATCATTGTGGTTATTGTATGAACGATTAAAATTGTTAGCTGTTTAAATGGTAAAGTAGTAATAGCTGAAACTTTTGAGCAAAAATATTAGAAATGGTAGTATGCGAAAAGGAGAGCTTTCGTATATTTGAATGTCGTTGTAAGGAGTATGCACAACGTTTTTAAATAAAAATAAACTAATTAAATACATTCTTTTAAAAAAATGAACAATAAAATTGTAATTAATTGTCCTAAGTGTTCGAAAAAAGTAAGGGTGCCAGAAGGAAAACATATTAAGTTTGTTTGTCCAACCTGTAAAGAAGAGCTTGAGTTTGATGATCGTTCTGAGAATGAAAAAAAAACCACAGTAATTAAAAATACGAAAGAAGAGACCTCATTGGCTGATACAGTGATAAACTATATGAGTTGGTTTGTTGCATTTCCAATTTTTATAATTGCTCACAAATTGCTTCCTAATCCTGACTGGATTTTTAATTTAGATAGATTTCTAATAGGGATTATTATTATAATGGGATTACGACTTATATTAAAAAAGTTCAGAGTTGGGGTAATCGGAGCGCTTATAATTTCCCTAATCTGGCTTTCATATGGCAGTTTAGCTGGTGAATATGGATTTATTAGTGTGTATCGAGATTATAAAGAGATGGTTCTTACGATGATTAAAAATCCACATCCTGAAAGAATTGTACTAGAGACTTTAAAACCATTTCCAAATAAATCAGTAATCAAGAAGGCTATAGATTTTGAAAACCCTTTGGTTAGAAATTTTGCTGTAGCCTCCTCTAAGAACTTCAAAGAAGTGGTTGGAGATTACAAGGAACATCGGACCATAATTCAATGCTTCTCCGTTTTTAAAAAAATTAATAGTAATTGGGAGTATGTAAGTGACCCCGTTAGTCGTGAATATTTTGCAAAGGCTAGTGAATCGATGGAGCACCTATCGGGTGATTGTGATGATTATTCCATATTAATGGCAGCCTGTATAAAATCAATTGGAGGAACATCTAGACTTATCCATACGAATGGTCACCTCTATCCGGAATTGCTAATCGGTTCAAAAAAGGATTTAAAGAAAATTATACGATTAGTTAAACAGAAGCTGTTTTCAGATGAAAGTTACAATAAAAGGTTGATATACCATATTGATGACTATGACCAAGTATGGCTAAATTTGGATTATACTGAAAAGTATCCAGGAGGACCATTTATGTCTGAAACTATTTTAGGAGTGTTGATGTTAGATTAATAAAAAAATATTCCTGATAATTAAGTAGTTATTGACTTGGTCAAAACCTTTATGCAAACAAAAGTCCTGTTCAAGAAAGAAAGGGGCTTTTGTTTGTAACGTATAGCGTAATAACACCTGTAATTGTGCACTTTATGAAGAATCTTATTTTATAAAGATAAAATTTATTCAAAAATATTTTAATTGCGTGTATGCCTTAGGCTTTGTCTTTTGTATATTTGAAGACGTTGTGTGTGAAAATTACTTTTGGTTTAGACTAAAAAAACTTAAATCTAGTTTCATAAAAGCATAGAAATTTAGATTTTGGCTACTTCAAATTCAAATTCAAAATCTTAATATATTAGTACCCCAAATAATTAGTAATGATAAAAAGACTATTTCTAAACGATTCATTTATTCTTGTATTAATTCTGCTAAATGCAGTAACAATATTTATTAGTGGATTTGAAATGTCGCCATTTAATAAACTCATTCTCTCACTTTCAGACCATTTAATTACAGCATTTTTCATTGTAGAATTAGTGATAAAATTTAAAGAATTTGGAATTAAGAATTATTTCAAATCTAATTGGAGGAAATTTGATTTTATATTAATAGCATTATCA
>NVSD01000082.1 GCA_002401105.1 Flavobacteriaceae bacterium
ATAGAAATTCACATGAAAGAGAGTTTAAGCTATATAGTGAGCTCTACATTAAATGAGTTTTTCAAGAAACTTCCAGAAGGAATATTTTATAAAGTAAGCAATACTGTTTTAATAAACATACATCATATTGAAGCCGTCAATGAAAGAGATGTAATTGTAAATCAACGTTTGATTCCAATCTCAAGCGAGTTTAGTGATTTTATGATGGATTTGCTAGGTTAATAGATTTGTTAAAAATTGTTCGTAGCATTTGAGAATTACTAGCTAGACATGCCTAGGTTCACAGATTGGGGCTGCTCAAATTTRYAYTAAAAAAGCGGTATGATTTACGTTAGATACAGTATNWTTTTTTTGKTTTTWCRCNCTAATTGTATTTAATACTGTGCTTGTCCAATTCAATTTCTATATTCAGCATAAAATTGGTRCCTACTATTAAATCCTCTATTTCAAGCAACACGTCTTCATTAACTTTTAAACTAAAATCAATCAAGGGAGAAGTGGTYAAAATSGTATTTCTGCGYTTSCCWCCACAATTTTCACAGTGGCAAGGTTCATGGGAATTACGCACTACGTGTAGCAGCGCATCCATATCTCTGYCGGTCATAAAAACGCCGACMGTTCCAATAACCATTTGAATGTTATGCTTAGACGATGGGCCATGCTCCACACTGTAACAGGTTCCGTAATCATTTTTGTATATCAATTCCATAGGGGTATGTTTTTTCTTTGTTTAAATAAAAATGAGCAGTACTACCTGCACACCGTGCTATCACTTCTACAATCACATCAAGTCCTTTTTACGGGAAATCGACCTTTGAATAATTGCTTTTCTAAAACCAACAGTATTTAGAATGACTCTTGATAACCTATCGCAAATATATGTTTTATTTTGAATGAATCTAAATAAGAGTCTTAAAATTTATAAGAATTTTTTTTAAAGGCCTAGTATTGCTGAAAATAGTCTGAATGGGCGACTCTAAAACGCCTTAAAAATGTTGCTTCTAATTTTGAGAGCTATGGCAACAATGTGCTTTGTTAGTACTTGTTATTTGAGTTGGTTTGCACCAAGGCTATAAATTTTTAGTGAATTGTTATGAGGGATACAGGCAGACCACAGCTATTATTTTAAATAAAAGCTTTTTTACAGGGAATAATCATGGCTGTGATTTATTTTTAATAGTGTATTTTTGGCGCTGAAATTCTTACAAACTTTAGCTATCTTTAGCTGAAAATAAATTGGAAAATATTCCGGCTTGAGGAGGAAGGAGATAAAGGGATATTACATCACTTTATAGCGTTAAGGAAAAGGAATAGGGCGCATACGTTGTTTTAAAAAACGAATTTATAGGCCCGCCAATGTTTGGAGTGCATAAAATAAGTACCAAAAAAAATAGATATAGTCTTTAAAAATGAAGAATAACAGGTTAAGAGTAGCAGAATTGTTTGCTGGAGTAGGAGGTTTTAGACTAGGATTGGAGAAAAACAATCAGTATGATATTGTATGGAGTAATCAGTGGGAACCATCGACTAAAGCACAGCATGCATCCATGGTGTACGAGGCTCGTTTTGGTRCTGAGAAYCATTCAAATCAAGATATTTCTACSGTAGATGTTCACGATATTCCTGAACATGATATTCTTGTAGGTGGGTTTCCTTGCCAGGATTACTCGGTGGCTACTACTTTGAGCAATTCGAAAGGCTTGAAGGGAAAAAAAGGGGTGCTTTGGTGGTCTATTCTAAACATATTAGAACATAAAAAAAATCCGCCTAAGTACTTATTCTTGGAAAATGTAGATAGATTGTTAAAATCTCCCTCTTCACAAAGAGGAAGGGATTTTGCGGTGATGTTACAAAGTTTAAACGAGCTGGGCTATGCCATAGAATGGCGTGTTATCAATGCCGCAGAATATGGAATGCCACAGAGAAGACGTAGGGTTTTCTTTATAGGATATCATAAATCAACCGCTACTTACAAAAGGCTTAAAAAAGCGACACCTTTAGATTGGATTACWGGAAAGGGAACAATTGCATCCGCTTTTCCGGTGGGTAAAATGAATTCCATACAGGAAGTTGAATTAAAAGGAGATCTAGTAGAAATTACGGATAGCTTTAATTTAGACGGTAAAATTTCGCCCTTCCAAAATACAGGAATGCTGATTGATGGAAAAATATACACCACTAAAACGGTRCCTGAATTTACAGGRAAAAAAGCTGTTTTACGTGATTTTCTCCAGAACGGAGAAGTGACCGAGGAGTTTTATATAAAAGATGCCACCTTAAAAACACCAAAAACCATTCGTGATAAGGATGGGCTAGAATCGGTGATTACCACAGAAAAAGAAATGTGGAAATACTTAAAAGGGGCTAAAAAAGAAAGACGTAAAACCCAGGGTGGTTTTGAATATAACTACAGCGAAGGCGGTATGATTTATCCCGACGCTTTAGACAATGCATCTAGGACCATAATCACGGGTGAAGGGGGTAAATCTCCYTCTAGATTTAAGCATGTAATTGAAACCGACAAAGGCTTGAGGAGRYTAACTCCTATGGRATTAGAAAGACTCAATATGTTTCCAGATAATCACACTAAATTAGAAGGGATTACCGATACAAAGAGAGCCTTTTTTATGGGGAATGCACTGGTAGTTGGAATTATCGAGAAATTAGGAGCAGCACTTTACAAACAAATAAATGACTAAATTTAAATCAGATTTAGCGCAAGAGTCAATACTGTCTAAGTATTTAGATGGCCTTTATAAAGAGAAGGGTATTGACTTTTGCAGAATCTTTGATTTAGAAAAACAGCTTMAAGGAATTGATATCATTATTCAATATAAAACAACTGAATATTTTATTGATGAGAAGGCGCAGTTGCATTATTTGAATAGCGACTTACCTACGTTTACCTTCGAATTATCCTACTTAAAAAACGAGGATGTAAAGGARGGTTGGCTTTTTGATAAAAATAAATTGACGGAATATTATTTTCTAGTGACGGCAATCTTTTTAAAAGAAGATAAAACGGAACTCTTACATTCRGATGATATTGCTAAGGTGAAAATAACAAGTGTAAATAGGGATAAGTTAATYCAGCATTTACATTCCGTAGGTYTAAGTAMTAAAAAATTACTACWSTATGATTCGGAGCTAAGAAGCGAAAAATCATWTGGAAAAAATAACATAAAGGAGTTGG
The DNA here is from genome assembly GCA_002401105.1 of Flavobacteriaceae bacterium. Taxonomy (GTDB): domain Bacteria; phylum Bacteroidota; class Bacteroidia; order Flavobacteriales; family Flavobacteriaceae. The sequence goes on from NVSD01000082.1 coordinate 3,194, forward strand.
MCCCAAACACCGAAGGCTTGATCTATTTTACAGAACACCTTCCAGAAAAACCCATTAATTTACAGCTGAGATTRCAGTATTTAATTGAACATARKATTGCTAAAAAGTTTTATTATGTTTGATCTAACAGATGTCAATTCCATTGTTGAATTTGCTGAAAAGCTAAAAAACAAGTCATTGCGGGAAGCTTGTGGCGCGGCGATTGAAAACCATGGCTATAAGGGAAAAGGGAATTTTGGGCAATTACTAGAGAAGTTTTATTTTGGTTACGAACCTAACTCTAAAGCAGAAGCAGATTTTGTTGAAGTTGGCATGGAGCTGAAATCAAGTCCTTTAAAAAAACTTAAAAACGGAGAGTATCGCGCAAAAGAAAGACTCGTCCTCAACATCATCAATTATGTAGAAGTACATAAGGAAACGTYTGAAAATAGTTCTTTTTCGAAAAAAAATGCACATCTTTTATTGGTTTTCTATCTATATATCAAGGAGGAACAGCTCTTAGATTATACCATTAAACTTGTGGGAGATTGGGAATATCCAGCCCAAGATCTATTAATTATAAAGAAAGACTGGGAGATAATTAACCGGAAAATAAAGGAAGGTAAAGCACACGAATTATCCGAAGGTGATACGTTCTATTTAGGAGCATGTACCAAAGGAGCAACGGCGGAAAAGTCCTTCAGACAGCAGCCATTTAATACTGTAAAGGCCAAGCWACGGGCGTATTCCTTAAAGMAAGGTTATGTAAACCATATCATTGCCCATTTAGGAAAGGAAGCAGCGGGCGTTTATGGTAAAATAATGAAAAACACAGACAGCCTTGAAAACTCGGAGTCTTTAGAGCGTTTTATTATTTCTAAATTTGATCCTTATTTAGGCAAATCTCCGATTGAAATAGCGAGGCATTTCAACAAAGATTTAACGCAGCTTCCGAAGCATTATTTTTCCATATTGACTCAGTTAATTTTAAAATCGATATTAGGGGTGAGTGATGCATCCAAGATAGAAGRATTTGAAAAGGCAGATATTGAAGTTAAAACGGTTCGCGTAGAACAAGATGGTAGAATTATCCAATCAATTTCCTTTCCTGCGTTTAAATTTGAKGATATTTACACTGAAAGTTGGCAGTCTAGTGAGTYAMNNNAMTMCTTGACAGAAAAGAARTTTTTATTCTTGTTTTTTAGGGCKAATGGAACCGAGTATGTTCTTGATAAAGCTCAGTTTTGGAACATGTCCTACCAGGACAGAAAKGAAGTTAGAAAAGTATGGCTAAAAACAAAATCCTTGATTCAAAAGGGRACAATATTTAAAGAATATGCCCGTGATAAAAARGGGRAWCTGCGTTATTCTATAAAAGGAAATCCTGTTCGGAAAAATTTCTTCCCAAAATTAAAGGAAAGTTATGTGTGCCATGTAAGRCCRCATGGAGCGGATTCTTTACGRACCTATCCCTTRCCWGTTCGGGACCAGAAACTTCAGGTRCTCGCATATAGTAAGCAGTGCTTTTGGCTGAATGCTAGTTATGTAAAAGACGCCATTTATTTGAAATAAGGACKGCCTTATTTTGGGTGATATTGTACAAAATTATGTTGTTTGTTGTATGCTAGGATGTATTTTAACCGTCWATGGACTTCGCTTATTTAAAAGCTTTTTTTTAGATAAAAGCAGTCTAAATATCCACTTCTTCTCTTATTTTTTTAAAAGCTTTGCTGATTTGGGCCTCCACCGTTTTAACCGATATGTTTAAAGTAGTTCCTATTTCCTGATAGCGCAATCCGTCTTTTTTACTCATTAAAAATATTTCCCTACACTTGGGAGGAAGGGAGCTAATTATTTTTTGAACTTGTTGAATCCGTTCCTTTTTGATGCTGTCGTCATCCGAAATAATTTCTAAAAAAGCTTCATTTTTTAATTGTTCAAGTAAGTCAAATTGACTTTTTTCCTTGCGATAGGCATCAATAAAATGATGGTATGCACTACTAAATAAATAGTTTTTAATGGAAGTATGAATGTTTAAAGTATCCCGATGGTTCCATATTTTAATAAAGGTAACTTGAACAATATCACTCGCTTTATCACTGTCTTTAGTGAGTCCTATGGTGTAATTTAGGAGTTCCGAGTAGTAACTTTCAAACAAAAAGTTATACGCACTTTCCTCTCCTGATTGGAGTGCTGTAACTAAGTCTGATTGATTGTTAAACAAGATTTTCATTAAAGAGTTCTAGTAATGATGTTTCGCAAATAAAGGAAAAATATAACGATTTTAAAAATTAATAAAAAAAACCATATTTAGATAAGGGTATTGGATTTGGGCTTCGTCTTATAGGTGATAAGCGTAAATTAGACGTTTAATKAWTGATTAAAGAGTGATGGAAGAAAAGAATATCGATAAGTTATTAGTAAAATATTTTAGCAACGAAGCTTCAGCAAACGAATTGCAAGCATTAGAAAATTGGGCATCCAATAATAAAGCGTCTTTTAAACAGGCGGTGAAATTAAATTTGGAAGTTCAAAGGAGAAGTTTGTCCGTAGTTGAGGTGGAGGCGGCATTTAAAAATATAAAAAATCAAGTAGGAAATAAGAAGGTTATTGCCTTGAAAAAAGCAAATAACTGGAGGTCTCTGTTAAAATATGCAGCATTATTAATTGTGTTTTGTAGTGTGGGGGCTATTTACTTTGTGCAGGATACGTCCAAAACGGCATCGGTAGATGTTTCAAAAGAAATTAAGTTAGAATTAGCRGATGGTTCAGTGAAAATCATTAAAGAAGGAGTGGAGCAAGAGATTAAAAATAATSAGGGAGARGTGATTTCAACACAAGAGGAAAGTGCCTTAAAATACAATGCTATTSCAAMARCGAAAGCCCAAGAAAAAGTAACRTTTAATACGCTTTCTATTCCTTTCGGKAARATGTTTAAACTAGTCTTGTCGGACGGTACTCGGGTAACATTGAACGCAGGTTCGTCTTTACGATATCCTATTCATTTTGGAAAGGAAGGAATGCGTCAGGTGTATTTAGACGGAGAGGGTTATTTTGAAGTTGCAAAAAATACAGCGCAGCCTTTTATAGTCAGTACCAATAGGCATGATATTAAAGTATTGGGGACACGGTTTAATGTGAATTCTTATAATGAGGATAATTGCATGCAAACTTGTTTAGTTGAAGGGGCTGTTGGTATTTATTCAAATAAGAAAACGTTTGAGGAAAAAAATATGCTGCTGTTAAAACCTCAACAAAAAGCGACCTGGCACCCAGAGGAGGATACTATTAGCATTGAAGAAATAGACACCAGCCAATACACGGCATGGGTAGATGGAACCTTATTATTTTTTAATACACCTTTTTCAGAGATGATTAGAAGGATAGAGCGTCATTATAATGTATCCATTCAGAATAATGTAAGTGCATTAGACTCGCATGTGTTTACAGCTAAATTCGAAAAAGAAACTATCGATCAAGTGATGCGTGCGATTCAGTTGTACAGTCATTTTGAATATACCATAAATAACAATCAAATAATCATAAACCAAACCTTAAAACAAACAGTGCCAATGAAGAAATAACGCTTAATATTTTTACAAAAAAAGGCTTCATAAAAAAAAACCGGAAAATGTTGGAGCATTTCCCGATTAGATGAAGTGATTTAAAACATTATTAAACCACCATTAACACTACAAAAGTATGAAAAAAATCATATTTAATGGGGCGCTACACTTAGTTCCCACTAAAATAAGTTTAAAAATGCGACTTACGACACTATTATTAATAGTTTCACTCTTTCAAATTCAAGCAAATACCTATTCTCAAAACACCAAAATATCATTGGATTTGAAGAATGTTACGGTATTGGATGTGCTGCAAAAAATTGAATCAAAAACAGATTTTAATTTTTTCTATAACAACAAGGATTTTGATTTAAAAAGAAGAGTAACTGCTCAGGTTAAAAAGAAATCCATAAATTATATTTTGGATAAATTGTTTAAAAACAGTGCTGTTTTACACAGTGTTACGGACAAACAAATTGTATTGTATCCAGACCCGAATCCTATACTGGAACCTACTTCCTCTGAATCAGTGAAGAAGGATGTTAAGGAAATTAAAGGGCTTGTTACGGATGCTGATGGGACACCACTCCCATCTGTAAGTGTTATTATCGTAGGAACTAAAATAGGGACTGAAACTGATTTTGATGGGAATTTCACCATCAATGCCAATGAAGGAGATGTATTAGAGTTTTCCTATATAGGAATGAAAACACAACGTGTTATTGTTGGGAAAACAGCATTTATAAAAGTTCAATTGGAAGATGATGCCGCATCTTTACAGGAAGTTGTAATCGTTGGTTTTGGAGCACAAAAGAAAGAAAACGTAACGGGAGCAGTTTCATCGATAAATATGGGAGAAGTGCTAGGAGATAGACCTGTTACAAATGCGTTACAAGCCATACAAGGTACCGTTSNAGGTWYWSAAATTACTACTAATTCAGGACAGCCAGGAGCTGAGGGATTGGGTGTAAATATTCGTGGATATACTTCTATTAATGGAGGAGCTGCGTTGGTGTTAATGGACAATGTACCCGTTGATATTTCGGATGTTAATCCTCAAGATATCGAAACAATTACCGTTTTAAAAGATGCTGCTGCTACCTCTATTTACGGGGCAAGAGCCGCATTTGGTGTTATCTTAATTACCACTAAAAAAGCGGAAAAGAATCAACCTATAAAATTTAATTACTCTTCTACGTTTAGTTTTAGTACGCCAGAAGATATTCCAGACAAAGCAAATACATACGATTTTGTACATGCATTACAAGATTGGGGTGTAAGTGWTTACTGGACGGGACAAAATATAGATACTTGGGCTGGTTTTTTAGAAGAAAACAGGGCCAATCCAGGGCAATATCCAAATGGATATGCAGAGTATGAAGGTTTGAGGTACCCAATTGCTGATACTGATGTATTAGGTGAGTTTTTGGATGATAAAGGGTTTACCCAAATTCATAACTTTAATTTTAGTGGAGGAGCAGAGAAAGTAAGTTACCGTGTTTCTGCGGGATATAGCAATGCCGATGGAATTATTGTAACGGATAATGATAGTTTTGAGAAATTCACGTTGAATACTAATTTAAGTGTGGACTTAACTTCTAATTTTAAATCGTCTACAACTATTGCTTACAGAGACAGTAAACGTACCTCTCCGATCGGTGATTATTATTCGGCGATTARTTATGGGCCTTTCGTGCCTGCTTCTGGAAATCATGTGTTTGAAGATGGTACAGAAGTGCCTTATGCAACACCTGCAAATATGGAGTCTTTAAAAGTAGCACCGGAGAAATTTGAAAATAACATTCGTTTGTTTCAAAAGTTTGAATTTAATCCATTGGAAGGCCTTGACTTAGTGGCCGAATATACCTTAGAAAAAAGAACTTCGGATACCTATACTGGAGACAATCAAGTGTTGACCGTAAATCCACAACGTTATACGTTAAATGGGGTAGATCCGGAACTTACTTATTACAGGAAAGCCAATTATAAGCATACCTATAAAGCTTTAAATGTATATGCTAAGTATGCAAAAAGTATTGGGAATCACAATATGTCTGCATTACTTGGGATGAATAAAGAAGAACGTCAAAGTGAAAGTTTTTGGGTGAAAAAAACCAACTTAATTAATGTTGATTTACCATCAATTTCTCAGGCTACAGGGACTATCACATCAGATGATTCTTTTGGAGAATGGGCTGTAATGGGATATTTTGGAAGATTAAATTATAATTATAAAGAAAAATACTTCTTGGAATTAAATGGTCGTTATGATGGTTCTTCTCGTTTTCCTGAGGATGATAGATTTGGGTTTTTCCCTTCTTTTTCTACAGGTTGGAATATAGGTAAAGAGGCGTTTATGGAAAATATTTCCTTTTTAAATCACTTTAAATTGAGAGGTTCTTGGGGTGAAATCGGAAACCAACGTGTATCGTATTCTGACGGAACTCAGAATTATTATCCGGCGATCCCAGGAATGGGGTCCTACAATGCCAATTGGATCAATTCAGCAACGGGCTTAAAATATGTAACATTAGACTCCCCGTCTTTAGTGAGTCCTAGTTTTACATGGGAACGCGTAGAAACTACCAATATTGGATTTGATGCACGTGCATTTAAAAACAGATTGTCTACTTCTTTTGACTGGTATATTAGAAATACCCTTGGAATGTTAGCTCCTGGATCCAAATTACCAGATGTATTGGGTGCGGAGGCTCCACAGCAAAATTCGGCGGATTTACAGTCTAAAGGTTGGGAATTTGAAATGTCTTGGAAAGATAATATAAATGATTTCTCATACCGATTAGGGGTTACTTTATCAGATAATCAAACAGAGATTACAGATTATAATAATCCAGGAGGCTTGTTGAGTCAATATTATGTGGGACGTAAAATTGGAGAGATTTGGGGATATGTAACCGATGGTTATTATACCACAGATGATTTTGTAGCAGGAACGTTGGATGAAAATTTAATGGGAGGAACCTTAAAAGAAGGAATTCCAGCTTATAAAGGTAAAAGTCAGAATCCAGGAGATATCAAGTACAAAGATTTGAATGGCGACGGTGAAATATTTTCTGGAGATGGAACTTTAGAAGATCCAGGAGACACTAAAATTATTGGAAACTCTACACGTCGTTATAAATATGGAATTTTCGGAAATGGAGCCTATAAAAACTTCGATTTCTCATTCTTACTAAGTGGTGTTGCCAAACGTGATGTGTATAAAAACAACAATGTGCGTTTCCCTTATGTCACAGAATTTAGTGTAGTATTTCAAGATCAATTGGACTACTGGACGCCAGAAAATACAGATGCATATTTCCCTAGAAATTACCCAAGAGGTGGTGTGAACTATGGAAATAGTAGACGTACTCAAACTAAATATATGTTGGACGGATCTTATTTAAGAGTGAAGAATATTACCATAGGATATAGTATTCCTAACAGTATTTTAACAAAAAATAAGATAGATAAATTACGTGTATTCTTATCTGCAGAAAACCCATTTGTATTTAGTGATTGGCCTGATGGAATCAATACAGAATTGGTGGACAAATCAAACGGAGCAACATATCCATACTTACGTAGCTTTAATGTTGGTTTAAATTTATCATTTTAATCTRAAAAAAATATACAATGAAAAATATATATTTTATAGCATGCATACTTCTAGTCGGATTGACTAGCTGTAATGAAGATTATTTGGAGAAACTTCCAAAGGATCAATTGACAGAACAAACCACATTTACCACCAATGCAAATTTTGAAACATTTGCCTGGGGATTTTATTCTTCTTCTTTTGGTGGATATAACGATTGGACAAATATCAATCGTGAGTTTTCTGCGGATTTAATGTCTCAGTCTAATGGATCTCAAGGGAACGATTGGTTATGGCAACGTGCAATAGTACCTTCAACTAGTGGAAACTGGTCGGGGCCTTATGCTCGAATCAGACGTGTAAACCTAATGTTAAGTAATATTGAAACGAGTCTGTTGACTGATATTGAAAAGGAACACTGGACGAGTGTTGGCTACTTTTTTAGAGCCTTGGAGTATCATAAATTGATAAATCTTTATGGAGATGTACCTTATATAGATACCGTACTGACAGAGGATGATTCAGAAAGTTTATTCGGTCCTAGAACACCTCGTAACGAAGTTGCTCAGCATATTTTAGAAGATTTACAATGGGCAGAAATGCATATCAATGAAGATGGAAATGGACCTAATACCATAAATACAGATGTGGTAAGAGCATTAATTTCTAGATTTGGTTTGTTTGAAGGGACCTGGCGTAAATATCATAATTTAGGTGGTGAAGAAGTATATTTAAGAGCGTCTTTAATTGCATCAGCGGCATTGGTTTCTGATAATCCAGGCTTAATGCCTAAATATGATGAGGTTTTTAACAGCTCTTCGTTAAAAGGAAAACCAGGAATCTTATTGTTCAAAGAATACATTTTTGGAGAACTTGGACATGCATTAACTTCACGTCATAGAAATTCTGCGGGTTATTGGGACTTGACTAAAAGAGCCGTAGATTCTTATTTATGTATCGATGGTGAAACACGTTGGACCAGTGATTTGTTTGATGGAGATCATGATGCCTATGACGAATTTAGAAATCGTGATAGACGTTTGTACTATACCACTGTGCCTCCTTTTAAAGTGGATACCAATGGTAAAAACCAATTGACTTGGGAACACGATGCAGATCCAAAACACAGAGAGTTTATTGATTTAATGGCCACATTATCCGACGATTCTCACAAAGCATTGCCTACACTAAACTGGAGAGGATTGGTAGTGAAAACGGAACCGCATTTTAGAAAAAGTAATAATGGACAGGGTTTTAATGTCTCTTATACTGGCTACCGTTCTCATAAGTATTACAATGCCTTGGCGTTTATTCAAAATAAAGATTTTTCGAATGCACCTATTTTTAGAATGGGAGAAGTGATGGTCAATTATGCCGAAGCTGCCTTTGAATTGGGGGAGTTTAGTCAAGCGATTGCGGATCTTACTGTAAATAAACTWAGAGTAAGAGGTGAAGTAGCATCTTTAGATATTGCCGCTATCACAGAGGATCCATCGAGAGATGTTTCTGTAGATGCTGTTTTATGGGAAATCAGAAGAGAAAGAGCCGTAGAATTAATGTTTGAAGGATACCGTTTTGACGATTTAAGACGTTGGAAAAAATGGAACGAATATGCTGGTACGGAAAAATTAGGACGCTATGTAGTAAATGCGGACTACGGAAATAAATTGCCTATTCAAGGCGGTGCTTCAGAAGGGTATGTGTCTCCATGGGGYGTGCCTCCAGGAATACCTGAGCATTATTATTTATGGCCTATTCCATCAGAACAAATTGTGTTAAATCCACAATTAGAACAAAATCCTGGCTGGTAACCAGGGAGAAACTATCATTAATTTGATTGTTTTATGTAATTAAACATTTGAGTTAATTTGTTTAATCGTTATTGAGGGAGCCATTTTGGCTCCCTTAGTGCGTTTAAAATAGATTTGAAAGTGTTGTTTATCCATCCGATACCTTGTGTCTCCTTATACTATCTCTCATGTATAAGCGCAAAATAGACCCAATATCATTTATAATATGTTAGATGATGAAGGGTAGGAGATTTTGGAGCCTTCGGAGTGCAATAAGTTAAAATACCTGTTTTTGACGAATTGTGTAAAGAAGGAATTAAATGCATACGTTTCAAAGTTTCAAATGACGCACTTTAAAAAGTGATTTTTTAAAGTCATAATTCTAAAAATACTGTCGTCAAATATAAATGCATACTTCAGAAGATATTTGCAATCGAATCTCTTGTTTAAGCTTAATTAGTAGTTGTTGGTTTTGAAATGTTAAAAATAACTGTTAAAATTAACTAAAATAGGGTGAAAATTAACAGCTAGTTTCTTAGCGTATATGGTAGTTGTATGATAAAAATTACCATTTGTTAAATTTTTCTTGTCGTTTGTTTGATTTGTTGCATATTTTGTTTAGGTTTAACATGTGTTAGGTTAGGAATATTTAAAAGAAAATAAGTAGTACTATTTTG
>NVSD01000083.1 GCA_002401105.1 Flavobacteriaceae bacterium
AAACTAACAACTTACCTATGAAAATTACTGCAAATAATCCTGCTAATAAATCCTGGTTGTCCGTAGACAGTCAAAGCGATTTCCCTATTCAAAACATTCCATTTGGTGTTTTTATCACCAAAGATGACCTTGTGACCATTGGTACACGTATTGGAGAGTACGCCATTGATTTAGCGGCCATGCATCAATTAGGCTATTTTGACGGGATAGAATTGACCGATGATATCTTTTTACAAGACACCTTGAATGATTTTATTTCTCATGGAAAAAAATGTTGGAGACAGGTAAGAAATCGCATTGCGACTATTTTTGACGTAGAAAACAACACGTTACAAAACAATAAAAAACACAGAGACATCATTATTTTTGATGTCAACGAAATAGAAGTACAACTACCCGTAACTATCGGAGATTACACAGATTTCTACTCCAGTAGAGACCATGCGACCAACGTAGGAACCATGTTTAGAGATCCTGAAAATGCTTTAATGCCAAACTGGTTACACATTCCTGTAGGCTACCATGGACGCTCATCTTCTATTGTAGTATCCGGAACTCCTATTCACAGACCTAAAGGGCAAACAATGCCAAAAGGAGCAACTTCACCTACATTTGGACCTTCAAAATTGATAGACTTTGAATTGGAGATGGCTTTTATCACTACAGATGCCAATCATTTAGGAGACAGCATTGACGTAAACGATGCAGAGGACTCTATTTTTGGAATGGTTTTGTTTAACGATTGGAGTGCCAGAGACATTCAAAAGTGGGAATATGTACCTCTAGGACCCTTTTTAGCAAAGAATTTTGCTTCTACCATATCTCCTTGGATTGTAACCATGGATGCATTGGAACCATTTAGAGTAGATTTAAGCCCACAAACAGCCCCTGTACCACTTGAATATTTACAAGAAAAAAAACATTCTAGTTTTGATATCCAACTAGCAACCTACATAGAAACGGAAAACGGAGATCTGAATAAAATGTGTAGCTCCAATTTTAAACATATGTATTGGAGTATGGCACAACAATTGGCACATCATACTGTAAATGGATGCAATGTAAACTCTGGCGATATGTTTGGGAGCGGCACCATTTCTGGACCTACAGAAGGCTCCTATGGATCTATGCTAGAGATAGCTTGGCAAGGCAGTAAACCAGTACWACTAAAAGACGGTACAACACGTACATTTATAAACGATAACGACAACGTAATTATGCGTGGGTATTGTAAAAAAGATGGTGTTAGAATTGGTTTTGGAAAATGTACTGGTAAAATTTTACCCTCAAAATAATAAGTATACCTTTATATAACAAACATGAAAAAAACCTCATTAATAATTATTTGTCTCGGAATTGTACTCGCTTCTTGTGGAAGTTCAAAAAAAGCACAAAACGCCATTGAATCCGGAAATTTTAGCCATGCTATAAACATAGCCATGCAAAAATTACGACAAAGTAAAGTTAAAAATAGCGAAACCTATGCGCCCATTTTAAAAAGTGCCTACGATAGAGCCGTTGTTCAAAAAGAAGCGGAAGTACGTTCTATYCAACATCTTAATTCTATTACAAGCTTAAGAAAAATTTACAGTAATTACTCCTTACTCGACGCCTGGCAATATGACGTAATTTCTGTGCAACCTTTATATGTAGAAGGAAAAGAAATCCGATTTAGCTTTAATAATTATACAAACAAAATTGCAAGCTCGAAACGCAATTTGTCTGATGCTTTATACGCAAAAGGAATGGAGTTAATGAGAGGAAATAAGATGCAAGCAAGAGAAGCCTTTGCTATTTTTGAGGATTTAGAYTATTTAAATGGAGCTTACCCCAAAAATATTCCTTCTTTAATTCATAAAGCAAAAATAAAAGGAGCTAGTCACGTATTTATTTCTCTGAGAAACAATTTGGATTACAATGCCTTAACTCAAGTTGAAAAAGACGATTTATTAAACATTAACACTGCCAATTCTAACAATCAATGGATTATTTTTCACACCCATAGAAATACTAACATAACGTTAGATTATGAGGCTGAAATGATAATAAACCAATTGGTTTTTACACCAAACCAAGTTAATTCTGAACTTATYAAACAAGAAAARAGAATTAAAGAYGGMTTRRARTATGTAAAAGATGCCAAYGGTAATGTTAAAAAAGATGAMRAAGGAAACGACATTAAACAAGATAATATTATTTCTGTATATGCCGAAATTAAAATGTTTCAGCAGTTAAAAATGGTCACTTTAGAAGGTGGATTTAATTTAAAATCACTTAGGTCAAACCAAGGGAATCAGCAAAAAGAGATTATTGGTGAAGCGAGATTCGAGAATTTATACGCAAATTTCAGAGGAGATGCCCGTGCTATTGACAAAAAATATACTGATGCCCTCAACGCGGAACATGCGCCATTCCCAACGGATGACCAATTTGTAAAATATGCCATCGCACATTACAAAAATCAAGTACAACAATTATTGAATAATTTAAAATTATAAAATCAATGAAGAACATTGTCCTCATTTTAATTAGCTTATTATGTATCGGGWGTTCTTCTTCAAAAAATATATCAAAAAGAACGCATAAAAAACTGCGTGGACTAATTACAGCATCACCCGTATTTGAAAAATCATTTACGGGTTTTTCTTTGTTCAATCCAACATCAAATAAAACCTTAGTTTCCGTAAACGGAGACAAACACTTTACTCCTGCCTCCAATATAAAAATACTGAGCCTATATACCGCTTTAAAGATCCTTGGAGATAGTTTACCTGCTTTTCAATATTTCGAAACAAAAGACTCCTTATTTATTCTAGGAACTGGTGACCCAACATTTTTACACAGCTCCTTTAATAATAATGCACTCTTAAATTTTTTACAAGAATCTGAAAAGCAACAATTCCTTCTCAGTCCCTTTTTTAATGAAAAAAAATGGGGTCCAGGCTGGGCTTGGGATGATTACAACGATTATTATCAAGTAGAAAAAGCAGCACTTCCTATCTACGGAAATGTTGTGACATTTACTTCTGACAGCACAAACCTAGCGTTCCCAAACCACTTTAAAAACAGCCTCTTAATTACAAAAAACGACCGTCAAACACACAGTATAAAACGTGCCTTATTTAAAAATAGTTTTGTTGTAAATCATAATTTCGCGTTATCGAAACGCAGAAAAGAGGTTCCTTTTATCTACAGTGATACATTAATAATTAACCTATTAAACAAATATCCAGGCATCAATATAACAGCTATTACAGCTACTTCTATTTCAAAAAAACAATTAAAAACAGTCTACAGTACGCCTAAAGACACTGTTTTAACAAGAATGATGCACATTAGTGATAATTTTATAGCTGAGCAATTATTATTAATGAGTTCCTATAAACGTTATGGTGCGTTTAATTCCAATAAGATTATACGATATACAAAAGACACTCTTTTATCTAACAGCCCACATCCATTAGTTTGGAAAGATGGCTCGGGGCTATCCAGGTATAATTTAATAACGCCTCACAGCTTAGTCTTTGTTTTAGCAGAAATAAATAAAATTACTAATCGTAGACAACTGTTGGACCTTTTTCCTGACGGATCATCAAAAAGTTTACGGAATTCTTATAAAAGTTTAGGGAATTCTATCCACGCAAAAACAGGAACACTAAGTAATAAACATTGCCTGAGTGGCTATCTTATTTGCAGCAGTGGYCAACTCCTTATTTTTAGTTTTATGCATAACAATTATGTAGGATCTTCCGCCCCAATAAAAAAAGAAATGGCACAAATATTAAGYTATATCATTACTAATTACTAGCCAATAGTTCTTCCAAATCTAGCTCGTTAATTTGATAATGTGAAGCATGGAAAATAACTTTCTTATTTTTAACTACAATCACTTGAGGAGACTGATGTTCCACCTCAAAAATTTCTGCAATTTCGTTTGATAGTGCTCTCTCTTTAATTAAATCAAGCTTAAAAACTCGCGCCACTTTAGTATCTTTATACTTTGCTTTAAATTTATTCAAAACAATAGTACTAATAGTACATCTAGTGCTATGTTTAAAAATAACAAAAGGCACAGACTCAGAGGCATTTACCGCATCTAATAATTGTCCATTATTTTGCAGTAACTCAAAGCTAGTTTGTGACGTATCATCAGAAGAGCCATTCTTAAAAAAAGAGCTGAATAAAGACATAAAAGATTTTTTGTTGGGTTAACTTAGGTTACAAAAATACGGATTTTTTAGTTAGCGTCAAAATGTCTGCTTCATAAGTCAAAATGTCATTTACCAATATTAATAACGTCTTGGTATATATTTTGAACAACTAAATCACAAAAAACATGCACTATGAATTTTAATAATTATACCCTAAAATCACAGGAATCCATTCAAGCTGCCCAACGTATAGCAGAAGAATATGGACATACAGAAATAGAAAACTCTCATATATTAAAAGGGATTTTAGAAAATGACGACAGTGTTACGCCATTCATTTTTAAAAAATTAGGGCTTAAAATCACCCTCCTAAAACAATTATTAGAAAGTATTCTTGCTAGTTACTCTAAAGTAACGGGAGGCGAATTAGGTCTTTCTCGCAATGCGTCAAAAATGATGAATAACGCCGCTGGCATTGCAAAAAAAATGAAAGATGATTTTGTTTCTATAGAACACTTATTGTTAGCCATTTTAAAAAACGGGGATACCACTGCACAACTTTTAAAAGACCAAGGAGTCACTAAGGACAATCTAGAAACAGTAATTCTAGAAATTAGAAAAGGTGCCAATGTAACTTCTCAAAATGCAGAAGATAATTACAACGCTTTAAATAAGTATGCTGTTAATTTAAATAAGAAAGCACGGGACGGGAAATTGGACCCTGTAATAGGAAGAGATGAAGAAATTAGAAGAATCTTACAAATCCTATCGCGAAGAACTAAAAACAATCCCATACTTGTAGGAGAACCAGGAACAGGAAAAACAGCTATTGCAGAGGGATTAGCTCATAGAATTATCAAAGGAGATATTCCTGAAAATCTAAAAAACAAAGAGATCTATTCCTTGGATATGGGCGCTTTAATAGCCGGAGCTAAATACAAAGGAGAATTTGAAGAACGCCTAAAATCCGTAATTAAAGAAGTGACCACATCCGATGGAAATATTGTACTTTTTATTGATGAAATTCACACTTTAGTAGGTGCTGGAGGAGGGCAAGGAGCCATGGATGCCGCTAATATTTTAAAACCAGCGTTGGCGAGGGGAGATTTACGAGCTATCGGTGCCACTACCCTAGACGAATACCAAAAATACTTCGAAAAAGACAAAGCTTTAGAACGCAGGTTTCAAAAAGTAATTGTGGACGAGCCAGATACGGAAAGTGCGATTTCTATCCTTAGAGGAATCAAGGATAAATACGAAGCGCATCATAAAGTACGTATTAAAGACGAAGCTATTATTGCAGCCGTGGAATTATCACAACGCTATATAAGTGATCGTTTTTTACCAGACAAAGCCATTGATTTAATGGATGAGTCTATGTCAAAATTACGTATGGAAATCAATTCTAAGCCAGAGGAACTTGATATTCTAGATCGAAAAATAATGCAACTAGAAATTGAAATTGAAGCCATTAAACGCGAGAATGATGTAAATAAATTGAAGGCATTAAGAAAAGAAGTGGCTAATTTAAAAGAAGAAAGAGACATAATAAACGCCAAATGGCTCAGCGAAAAGGAATTGGTAGATGCTGTTCAAGCCTCCAAAGAAACCATCGAAAACTATAAATTTGAAGCGGAAAATGCGGAACGAGAAGGTGATTACGGAAAAGTAGCGGAATTACGATATGGAAAAATAAAAGAGGAAACTGAACATTTAGAAAAACTTCAAAAAGAAGTGGCGCTAAATAAAGAGAACGCCATTATTAAAGAAGAAGTTACCAGAGAAGATATTGCAGAAGTAGTCGCTAAATGGACAGGTATCCCAATCACTAAAATGTTGCAAGGAGACCGAGAAAAACTATTGTATTTAGAGGATGAATTACACAAAAGAGTTATTGGACAAGAGGAAGCCATCACGGCTATTGCAGATGCCGTTAGACGCTCTAGAGCTGGTTTGCAATCCAACAACAAACCCATCGGGTCCTTTCTGTTTTTAGGAACTACAGGAGTTGGAAAAACGGAACTAGCAAAAGCACTTGCTGAATATTTATTTGATGATGAAAGTGCGATGACTCGGATTGACATGAGTGAATACCAAGAGAGCCATTCCGTTAGTAGATTAGTAGGTGCGCCTCCTGGATATGTAGGATATGAGGAAGGCGGGCAGTTAACGGAAGCCGTGAGACGCAAACCCTATTCGGTAATTTTATTAGATGAAATAGAAAAAGCACATCCGGATACGTTTAATATTTTATTACAGGTATTGGACGAGGGAAGGTTGACCGACAATAAAGGCCGTGTTGCCGATTTTAAAAACACCATTATCATAATGACATCTAATACAGGTGCGCATATTATTCAAGAGAATTTTGAAAATATGGACATGAAAAACAGAGAACGCATTACTGAAAACACCAAAACAGCTGTGATGAGCGTACTTAAAAAAACAGTGCGTCCTGAATTCCTAAATAGAATTGATGAAATTATTATGTTCACGCCCTTAAATCAAGAGGAAATCAGCAAAATAGTAAAAATTCAACTGGGGAATTTAGCAAAAACCTTGGCAGAAAATGATATTACCATCACGTTTAGCAAGGAAGCCATAGCGTCGATAGCAAAAAAAGGATATGACCCGCAGTACGGAGCAAGACCTGTAAAAAGAGTGATTCAAAGAGAAATATTAAATGCCTTATCAAAGGAAATATTATCGGGAAAAATAACCTCCGAGAGCCATATTTTATTGGATGCTTTTGATGATAAAATTGTATTTAGAAATAACCAATAATTTTATTCCAACAGCACTTTAAAAGTAGCTCATAATTAATTAAAATAGCTAAGACCATTTAATTCATGCGTTTTAGCTATTTTTGTATTAAAAGCCATTCATTCCATGAAAAAAATAGCCCTCCTTTTGTTTTTCTTTACTATTTGCTCATTTGCACAAGAAAACACTACCACCTACTATTTAATTAGGCATGCGGAAAAAACAAGGTCAGAAGTTGCCCTAAAAAACCCACATTTAAATGAGAAAGGTTTAGAAAGAGCCACGTCCTGGAGTCATGTTTTTAAAGATATCAAATTCGATTTAATTTACAGCACTAATTATCATCGTACCAAAGAAACAGCTAGTCCCATACAACTTAACAATGCTGTGGAAATACAATTTTACAATCCCCGTGATTTATACTCAAGCGACTTTCAAAAAACCACCAAAAACAAGACTGTATTAATTGTAGGCCACAGTAATACCACCCCCGCTTTTGCTAATAAAATTATAGGAACAGCACAATATGATGCCATGGACGACCGGAACAATGGAAATTTATACATCATCCATATCAAAAACAAACAGGTATTTTCTCAATTACTACATATAAATTAGAAAAAATACCAATTTCATTTCCAAGTGACCATTTAGAAATAGAATTATTTTTTGTTTTAGCTAGGCGAAAAATCTAAGGATAGCCTTAGCTATCGTTAGATTTTTTAACAACGGTAAAACGTAAAACAAAACATTTGTATCGGTTATTTTGGATTGTAATTGGTATTATCAATCTAAAACAGGGATTAGACCTTGCTCCATTGCCATAACATCAAAATAAATGTATCTTTGCAACCATGCAAAAAAAGATAAACATACAAAACAAAAAAGCACGTTTTGAATACGAATTCATAGATCGTTACACTGCTGGAATACAACTAACTGGTACGGAAATAAAATCGATTAGAGAGAGTAAAGCACGTATTACAGAAAGTTTTTGTGAGTTTAACGACCGTGGTGAGTTGTTTGTGATAAATATGTTTATTGAAGAATATGTTTATGGTCATAGTTACAATCACAAACCTAAAAGTGAACGTCGTTTATTACTCAATAAAAAAGAACTGAAAAAGTTAGAAAAAGAGGTAAAAAATGTAGGTTTAACCATCATCCCTTTAAAACTTTTTTTAACAGATAAAGGATGGGCAAAAATGGACATCGCACTGTGTAGAGGAAAAAAGAATTACGACAAGCGCGAGCACTTAAAAGACCAAGATAACAAACGTGATTTAGCACGCATCAAAAAATCATTCAATCACTAATGATCACATTATATATTTTAGCCGCAAGTCTGCTTCTTGTCATCGCATTTTTAATTTATTTGGTAAAAAAACAATTAAAAACAAAGCAGGACTACAAYGCGCAGAACAAGAGCTTACCATTAGCATTAGGAACAAAGAGGACCCAACAAATYATGATGATTTTTGGAGCTATATCGGTAGGATTATCCATTGGGTTACTTACCGTTAACAGTCATTTTAATCAATCGTATAAATTCTTTTCCTTTGCATTGATCAGTCTACCTCTCCTCTACTTTACTTTTAAAGTAAGAAAAGGGACAAGTCTCAAACACTTTGCACATTTACAGCAACTTTTATATTTATCAGGTGTCTGTGCTATAGGAGTTTGTTTTCAATTAATAACTTATTAATAGCATGCTGAACGAACAATTAGCCACGAAGAATATAATTTTAGCCTCAGGATCACCACGTAGGCAACAATTTTTAAGAGATTTAGAAATAGATTTCACCATACAGCTAAAACCTGTGGAGGAAATTTATGACCCTGCATTAAAAGAAGCCGAAATCACCGACTTTTTAGCAAAATTAAAAGCGGCTCCCTTCCAAGGAACGTTAAATGATCAAGATGTATTAGTAACTTCCGATACTATTGTTTGGTCTGAAGGAGAAGCTTTAGGAAAACCAACCGATGCACAAAACGCCTACGATATTATAAAATCATTGTCAGGAAAAACACATAGTGTTATTAGTTCGGTATGTTTAACCTCCACAAAAAAACAACATGTTTTTAGTGACGTTACCCTTGTTAGCATAAAAGAATTAAGCGATGAAGAAATTCATTATTATATCAAAAACTTCAATCCTTTTGACAAGGCCGGAGCCTATGGAATCCAAGAATGGTTTGGATATATAGCCGTAGAAAAAATAGAAGGTAGCTTTTTTAATGTAATGGGTTTCCCTATTCATAAATTCTACAAAGAAATCCTCGAATTTTAACGATAAAAATTTAATATTTCTTATTTTTGGCGCGTCTTAACAACACATTAACACAAAACATCTAAAAAAAGGGGTAGGTTTACCTAGTTTCCTTAGTAGATGTGGCGGAACTAAACAGAAGGAATAACAAATATCACATGAAGAAATACACCTTTACAGAAAAAAAAGATACCCGTTCAGGATTTGGAGCTGGTTTAGCTGAATTAGGAAGAACTAACGACAAAGTAGTTGCCCTATGTGCCGATTTAGTCGGATCACTAAAAATGGATAAGTTTATCGAGGAGAACCCAGAACGATTTTTTCAAATTGGTATTGCAGAAGCAAACATGATGGGAATTGCTGCTGGATTRGCTATTGGTGGAAAAATTCCTTTTACAGGAACTTTCGCTAACTTTTCTACCGCAAGAGTTTACGATCAAATTAGACAATCTATTGCCTATTCTGATAAAAACGTAAAAATCTGTGCTTCACATGCTGGATTAACCTTAGGGGAAGACGGAGCAACACATCAAACCTTAGAAGACATTGGATTGATGAAAATGTTACCTGGAATGACAGTAATCAACACTTGTGATTACAACCAAACCAAAGCTGCTACTCTTGCAATTGCGGAACATAAAGGACCTGTATATTTACGTTTTGGACGTCCTGCAGTACCTGTATTTATGCCAGAAGATCAAAAATTTGAGATCGGAAAAGCAGTGCAATTAACAGAAGGAACAGATGTAACAATTATTGCTACTGGACACTTAGTTTGGGAAGCATTACAAGCATCTGAGCAATTAGAAGCGAAAGGAATTAGTGCAGAAGTAATAAACATTCACACTATTAAACCGTTGGACGAAGCGGCTATCATTAAGTCTGTAAAAAAGACAGGATGTGTAGTAACTTGTGAAGAACATAATATGTTAGGTGGATTAGGTGAAAGTGTTGCACGTACATTGGCAACTAACTTTGCTGCTCCTCAAGAATTTGTAGCAGTAAAAGATACCTTTGGTGAGTCTGGAACTCCTGCTCAATTAATGGAAAAATACGAATTAAACGATATCGCTGTCGTGAAAGCCGTAGAAAAAGTAATCAAAAGAAAATAAGTCACGTTTTTAATCGTTTGATTTAACACATTTATAAAAAATAATTTACATGAAAAAAGTAATCGTACTCATCGCCTTATTTGTAGGAGTTATCAATGTAAGTGCCCAATTAAAGTTTGGAGCAAAAGCTGGAGTTAACTATAATAATTTTGGTGATGCCAAAGCTGTTGGTCAAGACATCTTGGACACAAAAGCAGATGGAAAATCTGGATACCACGTGGGAGTTTGGGCAAAAGCTCAAGTACCTGTGTTAGGTGTTTATATTAGACCTGAATTTGTGTATACTAAGTTAAAAACAAATTATGGTAGAGAGTCATTAGAAATTAACAAAATTGATATCCCTGTACTAATTGGCGCCAGATTAATTGGTCCATTACACGCTTTTGTGGGTCCAGCATTTCAGTTTGTATTAGATTCTGATTACAGTTTAGATGATGTAACTGACATTAAAACCGACGATTTCTCTTTGGGAATGCAACTTGGTGTAGGTGTTGAATTAGGTAAATTAGGAATTGATGTACGATGGGAACGCGGATTGACAAAAAACGAAACCAAATTAACTGGTAAAGTGGATGGTTCTGATGCTTTTGAAATTGATACAAGACCTAACCAAATTATCTTTGGATTGTCTTAYGAGTTTTAAAACTCTTTTCATACAAAATATAAAACCGACTCCTAGGAGTCGGTTTTTTTTTGTGCTTTTTTTGAGGGAAGAATACTAAAATCACTACTGCGCAGCTCTTATACGCTGCCCCCACATCCGTGAAGAGGACAGTCACTGTAAATAACCACTCCTGCGGTACTCATTTTACAATGGTTCGCAATATCCTTATCCGACCATTCGAATCTAACACACACGCATCCATCACTGGCGAATCCATCATTCCCACACAGGCGGGAATCCAGCGTCAGAAAAGTGCATAGCTACACTCAAAAAACATGTTTAGAACGTAAAGCATTAATCTTCAAAATACATATCTCTCTCCTACGCACCTCTTTTACGCTGGCCCCGCTCGTTCGCGAGGAAGACAGTCACTGTGGATAACAAGTCCTAAACTACTTATTTTACAATGGTTTGCAATATTCTTATTCAACCATTCTAATCTATCACACACGCATCCGTCACTGGTGCATCCGTCACTGGCGCATCCGTCATTCCCCCGCAGGCTGGAATCCAGCGTCAGAAAAGTGCATCACTACACTCAAAAAATATAATTAGAACGTAAAGCCTTAATCTTCAAAATACATATCTCACTCCTACACACCTGTTTTACGCTGGACCCCCGCGTTCGCGAGGAAGACAGTCACTGCGGATAACAAGGCATTACGGATAACTCCCCCTCTTTTCCCTAAAAAAATCACCCCCTCTAAATAGCAAGCATAAAAAAACCACCTATTAAAAAATAGATGGTTTTATCAAATTCAATACTACTCAAAAAGTAGTCTTTATGTTTTCTAGTTATTTCCAAGGATAATCGGTAATCCACCGTCTCCTCCACCAATAACAATTACTTTGGTATTAGGTGATTTTGCCATCTCTAAAGTAGCTTCAATCCCTTTGTCTTGAAGAATTTTATCGTTTAACGATGCACTTAAAATCTTGTTAGCATCTGCCTTTCCTTGTGCTTCAATAATCTGACGCTCTGCCTCTTTGGAAGCACTTACCAAACGGAATTCATATTCTAAAGATTCTTGCTCTTGCTTTAATTTACGTTCAATAGCTCCTTTAATACTAGGAGGCAATGTTACATCACGTACTAAAACTGCATTAATTTGAACATGTTGTCTTGCAGCTGCTTTTCTAACTTCTTCAAAAATTTCTTGTTGGATTACATCTCTTTTAGAAGAATATAATTGCTCTGGAGTATAACGTCCCACAATACTACGTCCTGCTGAACGTACTTCTGGTGCAATTACTACATCTAAGTAATTTGGCCCTTTTGTTTTGTGTAACATTCCTAATTCATCGAACATTGGTTGGTATAAAATAGACACGTCTAATTTAATTTCCAATCCATTAGAAGACAATACTTCCATATCACGAATAAATTCGTTTTGTTGTCTTACGTTGTAAATATCCACTTTATTCCAAGGTGCTACTAAATGAAACCCTTCCGACATAGCTGGTTCATCAGTTACTACACCTCCACCAAAACGTTTCCATAAAACTCCTGCTTCTCCTCTATCTACCGTTACAAATGC